>NZ_JAELTL010000008.1:0-140298 GCF_016428815.1 Serratia sp. ASV30
CCCCCCCCCCCCCCCCCCCCCCCCCCCCCCCCCCCCCCCCCCCCCCCCTCTTTAGTTGGCATCGTCGGCAGCGTCAGATGTGTATAAGAGACAGATCGTTATGCGCGCATCTTTTTATCTTTTATGGCGGAATCTCTTCCTTGCCCTGAGATTTAGCGTTGCGCGTGATACAAACCACATTTATTGCACAGGCATTGCTCTACCCTTTTAGCACACACACTCAGGCAACGGGAGTAGAACATGGGATATCGCAACGTGCTGGTTACGGTGGCGGTCGCAGCGGACAGCCAGAGGCTGGTAGAGAAAGCCGTCTCCATCGTGCGCCCCTGTGATGGAAAAATCACGCTAGTCAGTATCATTGCCAATACAGAGATTTTCCCCGCCCCCATGCTGGGCGACCTGCGTGCGTTGATGGAGGAAGAGACGCTGCTGTTTATGGAAGAGCTGTGCCTACGGGCAAACTATCCCAATATCGCAACGCGGATCATTCACGGCGAGTTGGGTGACTGCCTGACCTACGCCAACCAGAAGCAACCCTTTGATTTGGTCATCTGCGGCAACCATAGCGATAGCATGATGAATAAGGTAGCCTGCTCTGCCGCACGCTTTATCAATAGCAGCAGCATTGACGTGCTGATCGTTCCGCTATAACACACACTCATGACTTCCAGTTTCCTATTCAAGGCGCAACTCTTTTTTCTTGATGCAAATTAAGAAGCTCGTTAGAAATACCTGATCGCCAACGAAGTATCGCTTATGCTACAGCCTAGCCTTAATACTATCGCCAACGCCCCTATATGACATCGGAATTTTCGCAAGACCATCAATATACCCAACATTAAATATCACTGCCAGTTATGGTTTATCATTATATTTTTGGCGTTATTTTTCTTCACGATATAAGAAAGCTCAACGAACACTCAGTCACCGCAAATATTACGCAATATTTTTCAACAAGGCTCCCACCATACTTATTACGTTTTCGCGTACATGCGCACACAACGCTATTTTCCACTACGGCAGATTAACTAGACTAACCTGTACCTGAACCCCATTAGTTCAACACCGTCGCCAAGGAGTCATCGATGTCTCAGCAAACGCATCATCGTCGTTTTGTTTTAGCTTCACGCCCGCACGGGGAACCGCAGGCAGACAATTTCCGTCTGGAAACCAGCCCCATCCCACAGCCCGCTGCCGGGCAACTGTTGCTGCGCACGATTTACCTTTCATTAGATCCCTATATGCGTGGCCGTATGAGCGATGCACCCTCTTATGCTCCCCCGGTACAGATAGGTGAAGTGATGGTCGGCGGCACCGTATCCCGCGTGCAGGCTTCACAACATCCAGACTTTAACGTTGGAGATTGGGTGCTAGGCTACGACGGGTGGCAAAGCCATGCGTTGTCAGACGGCAGCGGCCTGCGCAATCTGGGCACCAAGCTGGATCACTCTTCCAGGCTCCTTGGCGTGTTAGGTATGCCAGGTTTTACCGCCTATATGGGGTTGCTGGATATCGGTCAGCCACAGGCAGGCGAAACCTTGGTGGTCGCGGCAGCCAGCGGAGCCGTAGGTTCCGTGGTAGGTCAAATTGCCAAGTTGAAAGGATGCCGCGTAGTGGGCGTGGCAGGCGGCGCAGAGAAATGCCGCTATGTGGTGGAAGAACTGGGATTTGATGCCTGTATCGATCACCACTCGGCCGACTTTGCAGCTCAGTTGGCGGCAGCCTGCCCCCAGGGCATTGATATTTACTATGAAAACGTCGGCGGCGCGGTATTCGATGCGGTTATTCCTTTACTCAATACCAAGGCACGTATCCCCGTCTGTGGCATGATCGCCCACTACAGCGCGACCGAGTTACCACCAGGCCCAGATCGCTTGCCGTTGTTACAAAGCCTGATCCTGCGCAAACGCATCAAGATGCAGGGTTTTATCATCTTCGATGATTACGCAGAAAACTTCGGCGAGTTTCTACAACAGATGGGGGAATGGGTCAGCCAGGGCAAGATCAAATTCCGCGAGGACGTTGTCGACGGGTTAGAAAATGCCCCTCAGGCCTTTTTCGGGCTGCTGAAAGGGAAAAACTTCGGCAAGCTGATTATCCGCGTCGCCGAGGAGTGATCCTCTAATCAGGGCGCTGTGCGCCCTGAACCCTTTACGCAGCCTTCAAAACTTGGTTACCGACTGGCAAATCTCCAGATCAAAGTAGCCATCAGCCACACAATCATTGAGATAATGTTCATAGCAAACGCCCTCAGACGGCCGATAGCCACTGGCGGGTAATAGCTGCTGGTAAAAATTACGCCAGGGGGTAGCGAAATCCCCATCGGTGATCCGCACCCGGTAAACGGCGTACTCCCCTGCCGGTAGGGTTTGTATCACCATTTTTTCACTGCCGGCAGGTAGCACAAAATCATCGGCAACGGTAAACACCACGTCGGCACGCAGGTTTTCCGCTGCGACCTGGTTCGGATCGTCCCAATAGAGTACCAGCCATTTCCCCACGGGAATGCCTTGCCGTTGTTGCCAGGCCATCAGTTGCTGAAAACCCAGTGGGACTGATTGCGCATAAGGCCCCACAACCCGCACGCCAACGGCCTTTTCTGCCGGTTTTTGCTCAATGCTTACCGCCATTGTCATCACTCCTCTCGCTTATGTCCGGAACGGTAGAGTCAAGCGCCAATTTCGGTTCGTACATCCAGCAACTCAGGGAAAAATGTCAGTTCTAACGCCTTCTTCAAGAAGCTGACGCCGCTGGAGCCGCCGGTACCCGATTTAAAACCAATGATCCGCTCGACCGTTTTCATATGGCGAAAACGCCATAGATGGAAGCTTTCCTCGATATCCACCAGCTTCTCGGCCATTTCGTAGGCCGCCCAGTAGGTTTGCGGATTATCGTAAATCAGTTTGAACACCGGTAACAGCTCTGGATTGCGCTGGTAAGGCTGGGTCCAGTCTCGTTCGATACATGCCTGAGGCACCGCAAGACCATGGCGGGAAAGATAGCGGAGGAATTCGTCATACAGGCTCGGGGCTTCGAGGATCGCTTTCAGCGCGGCATGTTTTGGCGCATCGTCGCTGAAGACGGCCAGCATGGCGGCATTTTTGTTACCCAACAAAAACTCGATCGAACGATATTGATGAGATTGGAAACCCGAAGAGTTACCCAGCACGCCACGGAACTCCACATATTCCGACGGAGTCAGCGTTTCCAGCACCGCCCATTGCTCAAACAGCAGACGCTGGATCTGCTTTACCCTGGCCAGGATCTTGAAACAGTGGCTGAGCTTATCCTGCTGCACCAGAGTCTTGGCCGCCTGCAGCTCATGCAGCATCAGTTTCATCCACAGTTCCGAGGTCTGATGTTGCACCACAAACAGCATCTCATCATGATGCTGCGGGCTGGAAAGTGGCTGCTGACAATCCAACAGTCGATCCAGGCACAGGTAATCACCATAGCTCATGCGCTTGGAAAAATCGGTGACAATGGCGCTTTCTAGTTCCCGCTGATTCATGTTCTCTCTCCGTGTCGCTCACGCCTTTGGCAAACGTGACGCGCGTTGCTGGTTCGCAAGTGAAGAGAAAACAATAGTCTATCCCAGCAACATTAACGTAACAATTAACGAGAGCTGCCTCGCAGATCCGGTGCTGACATCGGATTTAACGGGCGCAGCAGCGCCCCTACACCGGACACTTAAAGCACATCAAGCAGCCATTTTTGTGCCGGAGTCAACCGGCTGGCCGTTTCTTCCTTCAGCCAGCGGCGCTGATCCTGCTGGGCGGTATCTGCACGGTCAATATAGAGTGCGTGCAACACCCGCCGCCGAGTACCGATCCTGTTCTGAGTACCTCCATGCCAGGTGTGCGCGTTGTAGATCATCACGCTACCGGCAGGGGCGGCAAAAACAATTTCATCAGGATGTGCCAAGTCGGGATCGGCCAACACATCTTCCGGCAGTTCCGGCCGCAGGTGCGTTCCGGCGATAATCCGCGGCGCGCCATTTTCCGCACTTAGGTCGTCAATCGCCCATATCGCATTGACCAAATGGACTTTTGGAAAGTCGGGACGCGGCTTTTTCCAGTCGGCATGCAGAGGCTGATGGCCGCCACCGTGCAAGGCTTCGCGGGCATTGAGGCTAGAGACTTTGAACTCACCGTTGAAAATATAGCGGCAGGCAGACAGGATCAGCGGGTGCGACCACACCTTTTCCCATACCACACCTTTATTCACCATGTTGGCTATGCGAGTTGCTGTCGCTTCCTGATGGTGCTCAATGGCCAGGTTATCCCCTTCTTTCTCCACCAGCTCGTCAATAAGATTGCGCATTGCCACCAGCCAGTCAGGATCGGCCACGTTGTGCACCACGGTATATCCCAACGTATCAAGCTCCTGCTTCATCTGTGCCGTTAACTCGATACTGGCTCCTAAAGCCTCCAGGTATATCTCAGATTGACGTTGCATCATGATTTCTCCATTTACTTTTTGATAACATAACGGCAAATTTACTGGAAGCCTGGGCCAAAAACAGGGGGCTTTTACTACGAAATACTGGACACAGATGTACGCCAGCCAAAAATGTGACCAGGGTCATAAATGCGTAAAAGACCCATGAATGCAGGGAGATATCACCTTAATTGCGCTGCCCGCTTGGGTTTACCATCATTCTCAAATGCATCGTTAACCGCCGAAGCGCACTGGAGATCGCGATGTCTGAAACGCTTGTTACCCTGCTTAAACAGCTGATTGCCCACCAGGAAGCGATCCAGGTAAGGTTCCCTGAACCCACTTTTCCCGCCCCGCCACTGGCCTTCTGCGTGCCTTTTCCACGGCTTGAAATAGTGCTCGAAGGGGAAGTTGAAGATCAGTGCCTGCCTTTGGCAAATAACACTCTCTCCAGCTATCAGGTGCTTTATGTCCCTGCGGGCAAATGGAGTTTTCCGCAATGGACCCAGCCAGCCACCACGCTGAGCATCTTGTTCAGTAAGCAAAAGCTGGGTTTCAGCCTGCAAAGATGGGACGGGCAAACGCTGTGTGAAACGCAAAAACAGCACGTGGCGCGGCGTGGGCCCAGAGTCGGCTCATACCTGCTGCTGGCGATGAATGAGGTTTTGCTGCAACCGGATGCATTGACCTCGCAGTTGATCTTTACCGGGTTGGTCAGCCACTGCCTGGAACAGCTCGCAGGCCAGGGGCAAACCGTCAGTAAAAGCCAGGAACTGCTGCTGGCCATACAGGATTACCTTGATGACCACGCCGGGTTACCGTTAACGCGGGAAGGCGTTGCCAAACGATTTCATATTACCCCTAACTATCTGTCCCACCTGTTTCAAAAGTCAGGCCCAGTCGGTTTCAATGAGTACATCACCGGGGTGCGCCTCGAGCGGGCGAAAAATCTATTGCGTGGCTATGATCTGAAGATCAAAGAGATCGCTCATAACTGTGGGTTCGACGACAGTAACTATTTTTGCCGGATATTCAAAAAGCATACCGATCGTTCCCCCTCTGAATATCGCAGGCATTGCCGCAGCCTGTAGTCGCACACACGTGTGCGCCTCAGCTTGATGGCAAAGTAGCAATCTTGCCGAATTTGTAAGGTGGCCGCACATGTTCGGTCGAGGGTGCGCTGCAAGATGCTGCGCACCCTCGAAACAGGCCGATTGAGGTTTATCACCGGGCATAACGCCCGGTGATAACGTAGATTAGAACCACTTGCCAAAGCGGCGGATGTAGAAACGCTTCATCAATTGCGCCACCACACAGTAGCTGACCAGAGTGGCCACCAGCCAAGGGAAATACTCCCACGGCAGCGGTTGCAACCCGACCCATGCCCCGAGCGGCGAGAACGGAATATAGATACCGAGTGCCATAATAATCCCAGTGGTCAACAACACCGGCAGCGCCGCCGTGCTCTGAATGAACGGGATTTTCTGGGTACGTAGCATATGCACTACCAGCGTCTGAGACAGCAAGCCTTCAATAAACCAGCCGGACTGGAACAGCGCCTGATGCTCTACGCTATTGGCGGCAAACACGAACCACATCAACGCATAGGTCGTGATGTCGAAAATCGAAGACGTCGGCCCAATCCACAGCATAAAGCGACCAATATTCTTGGCATCCCACTTGCGCGGTTTACGCAGGAATTCTTTGTCCATCTTGTCCCACGGCAGGGAAAGCTGGGAGATATCGTACATCAGGTTCTGTAACAGCAGGTGGATCGCCAGCATCGGCAGGAACGGAATAAACGCACTGGCCACCAGCACCGAGAACACGTTGCCGAAGTTGGAGCTGGCGGTCATGTTCAGATACTTGATGATATTGCCGAAGGTTTCACGCCCTTTGATCACCCCTTCTTCCAGCACCATCAGGTTCTTTTCCAACAGGATGATATCTGCGGACTCCTTGGCAATATCGGTACCGGTATCGACTGAAATGCCCACGTCGGCATCACGTAACGCCGGGGCGTCGTTAATGCCATCCCCCAGGAAGCCCACGGTGTGGCCATTAGCCTGCAACATTTTCAGCACGCGTGATTTTTGCAACGGCGTCAGCTTGGTAAATACCGTACGTTGCTCAACTTCACGCATCAGATGGGCATCGTCCATCTGTTCAATCTCCAGGCCGGAGAGCGGCTCTCCTGGCTCCAGGCCGACATCGCGGCAGATTTTACAGGTGATCACCGGGTTGTCGCCGGTCAACACTTTCACCGCCACGCCATTTTCCTGTAGGGCAGCAATCGCTTCACGAGCGCTCTCTTTTGGCGGATCGAGGAAGGTCAGCAGGCCTTCGATCACCAGATCGCGTTCATCCACAATGCTCAGTGGCAAAGTACAACCTTCCAGACCCAGATCTCGCGTTGCCAGCACCAGCACGCGGAAACCATCTTCATTGTACTGGCAGGCCAACGCCTGCAAATCGGCACGGCGAGCCTCGTCAAGCGCCAACACCTGCTGCCCAACGCGGACGTGGGTGGCGATCTCCAACATCTCTTCAACTGCACCTTTGCAAATCAGCAGTTGGCGCTGTTGTTCATCCTGTACCACGATCGACAAGCGACGACGTATAAAATCAAACGGCAGTTCATCAACCTTGCTGTAGCGCCCCAATGCCTCAACGCCTGGCTGGCCCTGGCCAAAACGGATCACCGCCTGATCCATCAGGTTCTTCATGCCACTCTGATGGAAGCTGTTCAACCAGGCTAAATGCAGCACGTGGTTATCTTTGCTGCCATTCACGTCCAGATGGTGTTCCAGAATGATGCGATCCTGCGTCAGAGTGCCGGTTTTATCGGTACAGAGCACGTCCATCGCGCCAAAGTTCTGGATCGCATTCAACCGTTTGACCACCACCTTGCGGCGCGCCATGGCAATTGCGCCTTTCGCCAGGTTCGAGCTGACGATCATCGGTAGCATTTCCGGCGTCAGCCCCACGGCGACCGCCAAGGCAAACAGTGCCGCCTCCGTCCAGTCTCCCTTGGTAAAACCGTTAATCAGCAAGACGATCGGTACCATCACCAACATAAAGCGGATCAGCAGCCAGCTAACGCTGTTTACTCCACGGTCAAAGGCAGTTTGCGAACGGGTACCAACGATCGACTTCGCCAAAGAGCCAAAGTAGGTGCGGCCACCGGTCGCGACTACCACCGCCGTCGCCGTTCCGCTGGCCACGTTGGTGCCCATCAGGCAGATATTGGCTAACTCCAGCAGTTCGCTTTCGCTGGAGGCATCAATCTCGCTGGACTTTTGGCTCACGCCGGCCAAAGCATCGTATTTTTCGATCGGAATAGCTTCGCCGGTCAAGATGGCCTGGCTGATAAACAGGTCGCGTGAGCTGAGCAAGCGGAGGTCTGCGGGTATCATGTCCCCGGCGGAGAGCTGAATAATATCGCCCGGAACCAACTCACGAATGGGAATTTCCACCGCTAACGCCTGGGTGCTGAAATTACTGCGGCGCAACACCGTTGCCGTGGTACGCACCATCGATTTGAGTGATTCGGCCGCTTTATTGGTGCGGTATTCCTGCCAGAAGCGCAGCAACCCGCTCAACGTAACCATAATCAGGATAATGATGACGCCGGTAAGATCGGTTTCCTCACCGTTTTGCATGGGCAACCAGTAATCGGTAAAGAAACTGATCCCTGCCAGCACCATCAACACAAAGATAAACGGGTTGTTAAACGCGCTGACTAACTGTACCAGCGCATGCGGTGCCTTCTCATGGGCAACCTGATTACTACCGAAATACTGCAAACGCTCCTGGGCATCTTCCTGAGTTAATCCGATGCGGTTACAGTTTAAATTAGCCAACGTTTGATCGAGGCTGTTCTTTGCCTCGAGAGCAATGGCATACGGCTCGCGCTGTTTATCACGGCGACGGCTATTTTCTTTAATATGGGTCATGACGCTATTCTCTTTTTTTACTTTGCACACAGGGTTACCCCGCCCGTAATAACGGGTGAACATGCACAAAGTGGAATTTATTTGGTTTACTTCATTAACGTAATGCTTATTCCATTAATATACCTTTGAATTTCAAGTTGTAGCTAGGCGACAAGCTTACTCATCCCCAGGAGCTTACTTTTGGGTAAGTGACTGGGGTGAGTAACTGCAGGAAACAACACTACAGCTTGAAAGACGACGGGTATACGCAGAATAATAAAATCTCTGGGGGGTGCTTGCATAACACATCCTTATCACCTTATCGGTGAAGGTTATTTATGGTTAAACGGGTAATTCTGACGCAACACGCCAATGCACGGCACTCACGCTGCGTTCTAAACTAATACGGCAGACAATGCCCTCAATCTCTTTTTGCGCGGCCGGGTTAGCCACAATTTCCGCACAGACTTCCAACTGGCCAGGAATGGCAATATCGGCGCTACGCAGCGATTGCAGGCGTAATGCCACGCCGTTCAACGCCTGTAGGATCAGGGTACGAACCAGGATTTCATCCTGCTCACCGCAGGTCACCTGGACACGATAACGCAGCTCCAGATCCACCGCTTGCTGCTGGGGTTGCAGGTTAATGCGCTGCGCCGCTTCACGCAGCAGGATATTGGCACACAGGATCACCAGGGTGGCGCAGACGGCCTCCCAATGCTGCCCCAGGCCACATAGCACACCGATGGCCGCAGAGCACCACAAGGTGGCTGCCGTATTCAGGCCGCGGATATTCAGCCCTTCTCGCATAATCACACCGGCACCGAGAAAACCGATACCAGAAACGATCTGCGCCGCAATACGCCCTGCGCTGGAAGGCTCGGTGTCAAAAGAGCTCAGGATAAAAACGGCGGCGCCGGTCGCGACCAAAGAATTGGTACGCAAGCCCGCCATACGCTGACGCCATTGACGCTCGGCACCAATAACGGCACCCAGGCCCATTGCCAGGAATAAATTCAGAATAAAAGGAGTCATAGCCATGATCTTCCCCTTAATTAATCATTGAGGTTGAATCATGTGCCGTTAAGCACACGCGAAATCGCGCCGATAATTAATCAGCGGGTCTGCGTTTGGGTGCCCGGAGGGAAAAGGCCGTGGTGATGGTTAAATACCATAATCATATCCGAATCAATACGCCCAATGCGCAAGCGCCTCGGGAAAACTTTCATGTTCGGGTTTGCACAGCTCGGAATAACGAGAGAGGGGTGCTGCCCGCCGTGTTCGGCAAGCAACAAATCACAGGAGATTGGTCAACTTGCCTTTATTATTTCGCTACTACTGCAACTGTCCAATTGGTTATCTCCTCGGTAATTTTGGCTGGAGTATAGTGACATGAGGTTGTGAAGTAAAGGTTATATTAGTAAACGAAAGCTAAACAGAATATTCCCCTTATAGAGATATTGTTATAGGTACAATAATAATCGGGCGCAGCAGCCTCTACGTAGTGAGCAACGTTGTTTAATTTGTAGGGCGCCCCAAGACGCAGCACAAGGGATCCGATTGAGCGATTTAGTTTAGCTGTTGCTGTAACCAGTTCAGTAACGCTACCACCTCAGGCGTTAAACCGGCGGCTTGTGGCCACACCAGATAGACATCGCTATCATTCAAATGCAGCGCGGCCGCCAGCGGCACCAAGCGCCCTGCTGCAATCGCATCCTTCGCCAGCACGGCCTTCACCAGCGCAATACCAAACCCCTGCTCGGCTGCACGCAACAGTAAACCCGCGTCGTTGAACAGCGCCAACTGCTGCCCACCGCCAATTCTCCCTACGGCGCTAAACCAGCTATGCCAGGGAGTGACGTCATGCTCAAGCAGCGGGACCTGTGGATCTCCAGCATCAAATGCCTCCTGCCATTGCCTGGCCAGTGCGGGAGTCGCTACCGGCAGCACTACTCCTGAGGCGATACGCTGAGCCTGAACGCCTGGCCATTGACCATCACCAATACGGATCGCGGCATCAAATCCTTTACGGTCTAGATCCTGTATCGCCAGCGAGGCGTCAATATCCAACCGGATCCCAGGGCAAGCACGATGAAACTCCGCCAATCTGGGCAACAACCAGTAATGCGCAAAGGAAGGCAGCACGCTGATGCGCAACATCTGGCTTACCGCTACCCGTCTGGCTCGGTCAACGCCCTGTTGCAAAGCGAGCAAGGCAGGTTCAGTTGCCGCCAGCAGTTCGCGCCCCGCAGCATTTAGCCGAACCCCACGCCCGGAGCGTTCAAAGAGTGGATAGCCAATAGCCTGTTCGAGCAGTTGGATTTGTTGGCTAACGGCACCATGAGTCAGGCTGACGCGTTGTGCCGTGGCACGCAAATTCTCCAGCCGGGCAGCAATCACAAAGGTTGGCAAAATATGCAGGGGAAGACGCTCATTCATTGCTGGTTAGCCTTGCTATCCAAAAGGGTCATTTTTTATCGATATTAGCACTAATCAGGTTCGCCTATAGTGCAAACATACTGACCCCTAACTCAAGGCATGACCATGCATCCACGTTTGCAGCAGGATCTCGACGATTTACCCCGCATACTTGACCATACCAACCAATTGGCGCAGGGCTTCCTTGCCAGCTTGAGCCAGCGGCCGGTATGCCCGCCCCTGGCCGAACAACAGTTGCAAACCGGTGACGATCGGCTAACCGAAGAGGGTTGCGGTGCGTTAGCGGCGTTAGACGATTTTTGGCAACGCTATGAGGCTGGCCTTTCCGGCAGTGCCGGGCCGCGTTACTTTGGTTTTGTCACCGGCGGTAGCACTCCTGCGGCGCTGGCTGCCGACTGGTTGGTTAGCACTGCCGACCAGAATAGCCAACTGAGCAATGATACCGTGGCGGCTGCGATCGAGCTGGCGACAATTGAGCAACTGAAAACCCTGCTGCAACTGCCCGCCGACTTCAGCGGTAGCTTTGTCAGCGGTGCCACCATGGCCAACTTCACCGGGATCGCCATCGGCCGCCAGTGGTTAGGGCAACAGCGCGGGATCGATGTGGCACAGTTTGGCTTGGCCGCCTTGGGGCCGATTCAGGTCCTTTCCGCCAATGCCCATGCCAGCAGCGTGAAAGCGCTCAGCATGCTCGGTATTGGGCGTGAAGCGTTAAGGTCTATCGCCAGCCAGGCTGATTGCGAAGCCATTGATATCGAGGCACTGGAGCGTCACCTTGCCGCCACGCCAGATATCCCGAAGATAGTGCTCGCCAGCGCAGGTACGGTAAACACCGGCGTTTTCGACGATCTGCCCCGCCTGCTGGCACTGCGTGCACGCTATCCCTTCTGGCTACATGTTGATGCCGCCTTTGGGGGGATTGCGGCCTGTTCTCCCCGCTTGGCTCATCTGCTGGACGGTTGGCATCAGGCGGACTCAATCACCGTAGATGCCCATAAATGGCTGAATGTCCCTTATGACAGCGCCATTCAATTTACCCGTCATCTGGCATTGCAGATGCAGGTGTTCCAGAATCACTCGACCTATCTGGAGGCCACCACGTTGCGCCCAGATAACTATTTGCACCTGACGCCCGAGAATTCACGGCGTTTTCGCGCCCTGCCCTTATGGATGGCATTGAAAGCCTACGGCAGCAGTGGTATGAGGGAGATCGTCGAGCGTAACGTAACGTTGGCGCGACGTTTAGGTGACGGATTGGCGGCCAGTGAAGGCTTCCGCCTGCTGGCCCCGGTGAATCTGAACATCGTATGCTTTGCGCTGAAGGGCGTTACAGGCGATGCCACCGCCGCACGCAACCGCTTCATCGATCGCTTGGATCGGCACGGCGTGGTGCGCTGCACGCCCACCAGCTATGCGGGCCAACCGGGTATCCGGGCTGCCCTGGTGAATTGGATGACCGAAGAGCAGGATATTACTTTGGCACTGGCATCGATGCAGGCTTGTCGGGTCGAAGCCTGAAAGTCGCGAGGCGCTGCTTCTGCTGGCCGTCGGCTGAGATATTCTGAGGCGATAGCCAGGCAGCAAACGCCTCGCGCAATACTGGCCATTCACCATCGATGATGGATAACCAGTCCGTGTCGCGGTTGCGTCCCTTTCTGGTCATCGCCTGACGAAAAGTCCCCTCAAAGGTGAAGCCCAGACGCAGTGCAGCCTCGCGAGAAGGGGCATTCAGACGGTCGCATTTCCACTCGCAACGGCGGAATCCCAAATCGTCAAAAGCGTGCTTGAGCATCAGAAAGATGGCTTCACTCCCCATCGCTCGCCGCTTCATCAAGGGTGACCAGTTGATCATCCCCAACTCAACCACCCCGTTGGGTTGGTCGATGTTCAAGAAAGCGCAGGTGCCGACCGCTTTACCGCTAGTAGCATCGATCACCGTCAGGGTGTTTCTCCCCTGGGTTGCCAGCTGTCGCTGCAAATACTGCTGGAAAACAGGCAACTCCGTGGGGCGTTCACTAGACAGATAGGTCCAGTCGCGCCCGTCCTCCGCCAGTTGGTAGGCATGAAACAACTCATCGGCACGGCGCGCGATATCCATCGGCTGCAGACAGCAGAAACGCCCTTGAAGACTCTGTTTTCCCGGTTCACCCGCTGGTTGCCAGCCCTCAAGCACTGCACCAATGGGTTGCCCAAACTGATTGTGATCCACCTGGCCTCCGGGTTGTGAGTTGAAATCGCCTTTAGCAACATTACGTTGTCTCTGCGCTCTAAGATACGTCAGGAAAATCGATATGTCGTTGATAAGTTATCCACTCGAAAATCATTAACAAATGAAATAATTTACATTAGTTATTTAATAAACGACTCATGGTTAGCAGAACTACTCATTTTGACTTTATTTCACTCATAAACTAATTCCTAAAACGCATAAAACCAACTAAGAATCGTTACCATTTGCGCCGATACATTGATACAATCAATTGAATAAGCAAAATTAATGGCGTTTGGTGATGAAACGGAAGCAACAAAATCAGTCAAAAAACCGCCAACGCCGGCTTTACAGCAAGCCATAAGACACCCTTAAGAATCATCTGATGATCGAAAAATAGTACCGAGACGAAAATAGCTGACCTTAGCAACAAATTTAAGGCTGACTACCTGGCGTCTACTGATATTTCCAGCCGCAAAGTAGCCACAGAGCATAATAAGTCGACTTAAGCTAAACTGATGGTTTTGGAAGATTTGAAAATATAATTTGAAAAGACGTTGAGTCATGCCGGTTTTATTGATAGAAAGTTGCATTCATAAGATGTGATTTTTTTATAACTTTTAGCCTTTTATCTTCAGGCTTTCTTTTTATAACCGCGTGGAAACGGACTTAAGCAGGGGGGCTTTATGCCAATAATCATTATGGATTCATGCAGTTACACTAGACTAGGATTAACCGACTACCTGACGTCGCACGGGTTGAAAAAGCGCCAGATTAGCGCCGTCAATCATATCGACGGCCTGCATGAGAAATGCACCAAACTTAAGCCTAATATGGTATTCCTGAATGAAGACTGCTTCATCCATGAGGCGGATGCGACGGAAAGAATAAAACGCGTGATCTCTCTTAATCCCGATACTTTATTCTTTATTTTCATGGCCATCACCAACGTACATTTCGACGATTATTTATACGTCCGCAAGAACGTTATCATCTCGTCAAAATCGATTAAACCGCAAACCATGAGCCAGCTGCTTAACCACTACCTCGAAAGAAAACTGGTTCGCCCGGAAAAAAGCTCGCTGGATCAGACGCCTGTCACACTAAGCCAAACCGAGTCAAACATGCTGCGCATGTGGATGTCCGGCCAAGGCACCATCCAGATCTCCGATCAAATGCAGATCAAGGTGAAAACCGTCTCTTCCCATAAGGGAAACATCAAAAGAAAGATCAAAACCCACAACAAGCAGATCATCTACCATGTTGTCCGCCTGACCGACACGCTTACCAGCGGCATTTTCGTCAACAGCCGTTGATGACCATTGCGGCCAAATAAAGCGACAGCAGAACACGTTGGCTTAGGGTACGACAGAAAAACGCCCGTTTTCAGCGGCAATGATGCCGCTACGGGTATTTTGGCAAGTTTTCAACACCGCGTGACTGTGCGGCCAGGTTTCAGCCCACCAGCCAGACCGGCGGCAAGCTGTTAATTGCAGGAAAAGACTTAATCCTGTTCAGCACTACGCAGCTCTACAAAGGTACCATCGCGGCTATCGATCTCATTGAAGAACCACACGCCCGCCGGGTAATCTTCCAGTGAAACCAGATACATGGTGCCTTCATTAAACACTTCAACTTCCAGCACGACCCCTTCCCGACGAGGGCCGCCGTCGGTCTTTACCGTCACCAGATCGTTAACTTTCATGCTCTACCTCGTTATTTATCCCGGATATCAGTCTATTACAGTTGACGAAAAGAACCCACCATGGCGTAATCCGTTGCCCCTCTGAGCCATCTTACGACGATGGCTAGTAAAGCTTAGCAGAATGTCAGGCTGACCTTTCAGAGCGCCTGGCACACCACCGTGAACGGTTTTTCCGCTCACTGGCTCAAATCACAGACACAAAAAAACCCGCCTTGGCGGGTTTTTGTTAATCAGCGAGAGGCCGATTAGATAGCGGTAACGTTAGCCGCTGACGGACCTTTAGCACCGTTCTCGATAGAGAACTGTACGTTCTGGCCTTCAGCCAGGGTCTTGAAGCCTTGATCCTGAATTGCAGAGAAGTGTACGAACACGTCTTTGCTGCCGTCTGCAGGAGTGATGAAACCAAAACCTTTAGACTCGTTGAACCACTTCACTTGACCTTTAATCATGTTAGACATGTTGAATTCCTTCAATAAAAAATTTAAGCCACCATGGGCATGAAATAGCCGGTCATCAGTTACTTATGGAGGCACTAGAAAGGAAATTCGTCAGTGAAGAGCTATCAAGGATAACGCTTTAAATTTGAACTACTTTACTCAAAATGTCGTGCATAAATAGGTCTGTACCACAGGCCGAGAATCATTAACTCATGTCGGGCGTATAATAGCAACTCTTTTTATCTCGTGAGGCTGGAAAGGGAGATCGAACGCACAGAATTTGCTCCCCGCTGGCGAAATTATCGGCGTTATCTTGCGGATTTCACTGACAATGGTGGTAACGTAGCGCCACAATATTTACAAAACTTCGCCTCGGCTTCATGCCCGCCACGGTCGCATTGTGCGCAATGGCGCTGTTCCCGATAGCGCTGCATCTCCTGCGACATGTAGGCGGTCAGGATCCCCGTAGGCACCGCAATAATGGAATACCCTACCAGGATCAGCACCGAAGCCAGCATCCGCCCTAATGGCGTGTGGGGCACAATATCGCCGTAGCCCACGGTGGTTAACGTAACTACCGCCCAGTACATTGATGCGCCAAGGCTGGTAAATCCACCACTGCCTCCCTCCACCGCGTACATCAAGCCACCAAATACGCACAGCATCACGCCGACAAAGCCAAAGAACAGGGTCAGCTTATGGCGCGCCAGCTTGATGCTGCGCCAGACAATGCTCATCTCACTCATGTAGCGCAACAGTTTCAACACCCGCAATACGCGCAGGATCCGCAGTACACGCAGCAGAGCGATATATTCCACCGCCATATGCGGGAATATCCAGATGATATACATCGGCAACATCGTCAGCAGATCGACAATGCCAAAAAAGCTGATGGCATAGCGCTCTTTACTCGGCGTGCACCACAGCCGCAACAGATATTCCACAGTAAAAAGAGTGGTGAAAAAGACCTCCGCCAAAAACAGCTGATAAAGCACTTGAGCATTGGGGGTATACAGCGAGCTGCCGCCGGGTTCGATAAACAGCAACAGCACACTGAGCAGCGCCGTACTCACCCAGAATAGCTGCATCCTGCGCCCCGTTCGGGTTTGATTGCTGAACAACAGCTGATAGCTACGCTGGCGCAGGGGTTGTTTTCGTACTTTGTTGATCATAATCCGATGTCTGGTCAAAAGGTTTACACGCATACTAAATCCGAACCTGCACACCACCAAATTTACCCCATGACAGGATCAGGAGAAAATGAGCGCCAAGCCGCAAAATGGTCCAGCGTCATATTTCCATCACAAAAATGTCACAATCCAGCCATATGATGGCTAGCGATTATCCGCTCCGGGTTAACACCAAGGATTTCGCCTATGAACACCGTAAAAGCCATTAATCACCAGCAGGCAGAAACGCTGATCCGCTCAGGATCGGCGAAAAAGATTGAGCTGGCCTATGACATTGACAGCGACGATTTTTTCCAGCTCGCCAGCCTGTGGTGCGATCAGGGTGCCAAGATTTCCAAAGGTAAAAAACACTTTATCGTCTCGCTGAAAGGTTTTCGTATTCCGCCAAACGACTGATCCTCTGCCCCCTCTGCGGCGGTATCTCTGCTTGTCTAGATAAAACCGCCCTTTCGCACACATGCCAACTCTGTTATCCCTATAAGATAATCCAGCCGGGAATATCCCGAATACGCAGATTGATCAAGGAGAACGGCATGTCAGCCAACGCACAACTACCTGAAAACATGAAGGTCATCGAAATCAGCCAGCCGGGCGAGCCAGAGGTTCTGGTGAGTGCGGAGCGCCCGTTACCGGTATTAGCCCAGGGTGAAATACTGGTGAAAGTCGCTGCCGCCGGCGTCAACCGCCCAGATGTTATGCAACGCCGTGGGCAATATGCCCCACCGCCGGGCGCCTCGGACATTCCAGGGTTGGAAATTGCTGGCACGGTGGTGGCCGTTGGCGTTGGTGTACAACGCTATGCCCCCGGTGACGACGTATGTGCGCTGATCGCCGGTGGGGGCTATGCCGAATATTGCAAGGTGCATGAAAGCAATGCGCTGCCGGTCCCTCAAGGCTTCAGCATGATAGAAGCCGCCGCCATGCCAGAAACCTTCTTCACCGTTTGGGTCAACGTATTTCAACGGGGCCATCTTCGTGCCGGGGAAACCGTGCTGATCCACGGAGGCACATCTGGCATTGGCACGGTTGCCACCCTGTTGGCCAAAGCCTTCTGCGCCTATGTCATTACTACCGTTGGCTCTGAAGAGAAGCGTGAGGCCAGTCTGTCGTTGGGGGCTGACGTCGCCATCAACTACCGCACCGAAGATTTTGTCGAGCTGACAAAAACCGCCACCAATGGGAAAGGGGCCGATGTCATCGTCGATCTGATCGCGGGGGATTACGTGGAGAAGAACTACCGCGCCGCCGCAATGGATGGGCGTATCGTTCAGATCGGCACGCAAAACGGCGTAGTGAAAGAATTGAACCTGATGCCATTGCTGCTTAAACGCCTGACCCATACCGGCTCAACGCTGCGGGCGCGCAGTGTGGAAGATAAAGCCCAGATCGCTGCCGAACTGGAGCTGAAAGTGTGGCCGTTGCTGGAACGCGGGGAGTTAAAGCCACAGATTTTCCAGACGTTCCCATTGGAACAAGCCGCGCAGGCCCATGCCTTGATGGAGTCCAGTGCGCATATCGGTAAAATTATGCTGACGCTGTAATAGCAACCCTCCGGCCAGAAACCGGAGGGCTAGGCTGTGTCCCTCAATTGACCGTGGTGCCTTGCAACGCGTCCAAATGACCTCCAGCGGCACTCACGTGCAATTAAGGGACACAGCCTCATATCAGCCGAACAGTTTGCCTTTCAGCAAATCCATCCCGGCGCTCATCAAATCGCCGCCCTGTGGCTCCTGACCATTAGGTGACAGTTTGTCGGTGATCATCGGCAAATACTGGGCAATCAGGGCAGAGGCCTGCGCCGGATCGATCCCCAACTTACCGGCCAACTGTGCAATGGCATCGGTGCTCAACGCCTGCTCAACGTGTTCGCCGCTGATTGGCTGATTTTCACCCGTGCCGATCCAGGAGGCGACCACGTCCGCCAAATTTCCCTGACGGAATTTATCCAGAATTGCCGGCAAGCCCCCCTGCTGCTCAACCCACTGCAAGATGGCGCTGTAATCCATACCTTTACCACCGCTCAATGCCCCAACTAACCCATCCAATAATCCCATCGCTATCCCCCTTCTCAAACGCTGTACGTTTGTCGTATTTAAAAGAAAAGGGCCGCCTTAGCGACCCCTGTTGATCGAACCCGGCTTAGCTTCTGATCTTTCTGTAGACAAAAAGCACCACCAGAGCACCGACAACGGCAACTACAAAGCTGCCCAGGTTAAAGCCATCAACCCGGCCCATACCGAAGAAGGTACTGATATAGCCGCCGACAACCGCACCCACCACACCCAGGATCACGGTCATGATAAAACCGCCGCCGTCTTTACCCGGCATGATCCACTTGGCCAGAATACCGGCGATTAACCCAAAAACGATCCAGGAAATAATACCCATTTTTACTCTCCCTCATTGACCCGTTGCCCGAAATTGCTGGCAATACCGTTATCAAAACGTTCTCCGTCAGCGACCACCCACTGACAGAATTAACGCCTCTGTACCTTATTACTATAGTCAAAAATCAGCGGGTTACCTACATCTTGTAGTCTGAAAAACTGCGCATAAAAATTGTGCGATTTTCATCCAACTGTCATGTTGCGTGGCGATAATCAGCTATACTGAAGAATGCTCAACTGAACTTCGACCGAGGATAGCGTCATGAGCAACCCTCCTTTCATGCTGTTTTTGGTTTTGGTCTATTCCTTGGCCGCCGTGTGGGATGGTTCCGCCGCGTTGTTGTTTATGTGAACGTGTCCGACCAGGCTAGCCATTCCTGACCAAGGCGCTGTTTTTCTATTTTGGCGCTCCTCGGCCCAGCAGTTAAGCGGGCGCAGCATGCGACTCCCCTAAGTTCGGACATGCTCACCCCCTACAAATTCAGCAACCTTGTCGGGCATGGGATTGAAGAGGAGGAACTATGTTGATTCAACCCTATCTGTTTTTTACCGGTAACTGTGAGCAAGCGGTGAATTTTTATGCTCAGCAGCTAAACGGCAATATAGAAATCATGATGCGTTACAAAGATATCCCGGCAGAGGAGCAGCAAAATGGGCCGCCCAATGTCGATCCTGACTCGATTATGCATGCCAGGCTGGTGATCGGGGATAACGTGATTATGGCATCGGATGGGTGTCCGGCCGATCCTACTGGCCCGGCACATAGCGGTTATTCACTGTCGATCCGCAGTGAGAACGTCGAGCAAGGCCGCGAGGTATTTAACCGGCTAGCCCAAGGTGGCAGCATCACCATGCCTTTCCAACCGACCTTCTGGGCCAAGGGCTTTGGCATGCTGACCGATAAATTCGGTGTCAACTGGATGGTCAACGTCGAGTAGCCACATGATGCAGTGCCTTGCTGTGAGGGTAGACACTGCCCAGTGCTAACGATGCCAGCTAGAAGCCACCAGAGAGAACAAGACAAACAACACCAGCAACAAAACCAGAGCCAACCGCCAGAACGGCGTTTTCCGCCGCTGATAGGCGATAATCATCAACCCGGCCAGCGCCAGGAGCGTTAACGGGTAATATACCGCCAGCATCAGTAAAACCTGCATCATAGCGTCAGATAGTGCTGCCATGCGCCTCCCCGGTACCAATTTATGCTGAACATATCCTGGAAATATAACGGGACATGCAAGATGGAAATAGAAGGGTTAAGATTGTTCGCAATACCCATCCCCCATTGATTCCATGACAGGAATGCTATGCCAGCACCCCAGCTCCCGCCCCAAAAACAGCCATTATCCGGGAAAAACAAAAACTCGCCGTTACTCTATCAGGCTGGCGTATTCGTTATTATCGTCGTGCTTACCCTGATCATGTTCAACGCCTGGCAAATCTGGAACGCTCATCAACGCAACCTGCAAATTGCCGAAAATGACTCGCAGAATCTGGCCCGATCGCTGGCACAGCACGCCGAAGATACCTTTGCGCAGGTAGACAGTAACCTGGCCGATCTTAGCGAACGGATTGAAACCGATGGCTTGGGCCAACCCCAGCGTTTACGCCTGCAAAAAATCATGCAGACTCAGGCCAGTAACTTTCCGCAACTGCATGGCAGTTTTATCTATGATGCCCAGGGCAACTGGATCCTGACGTCCAACGGTAAACCCCTCAGCCATGCCAATAATGCCGACCGGGCGTATTTTAAATACCACGTCACTCATAACAATAATATGATTTATATCGGCGAGGTGATCCGCAGCCGCTCGACCGGCGATTTGGTTATCCCGGTGTCGCGCCGCCTGAACCATGCGGACGGCAGCTTTGCCGGCGTGGTCATTTCGACGCTGTATGTCGATTATTTCCGCCAGTTTTATAACACCTTTGCCCTTAACAACGACGCCTCACTCAGCCTGATACTGGCCGACGGCTCCATTTTATATCGCCGCCCTTACAATGAGGATGCCATCGGGAAAAACATCTCCCATAGCATTTTATTCCGCGAAGTTCTGCCGCATTCACCTTTTGGCAACGTCACAATGGTCTCACAGTTTGACAATGTAGAAAGGGTTTATGGTTATTCGCAGGTGGAGCGTTATCCGCTGGTGATCACCGCCGGGCTGTCGAAAAAAGACGTTCTGGCCGACTGGCGCAACGATGCGTCACTTTTTGCACTCGGTGGAGGAGTCCTGCTGTCCATACTGTTGGCCCTGGGGTTGGTGCTGATACGTCAGATTAACCAAAGCGTACAGACCGAAGTCGAGCTGGTGCGCACCCGTGATCAACTGACGCTGATGAACCACACGCTGGAAGAACTGGCTTTGCTAGATGGCTTGACCGGCCTGGCCAATCGCCGTCAGTTTGATATCGCGCTAAAAAACGAAATGACGCGAGCGGCGCGCAACGATCGCAACGTTGCCCTGTTGATGCTGGATATTGATTATTTTAAACAGTTTAACGATATCTACGGCCACGTGGCTGGGGATCAGTGTTTGCAGCAGTTGGGCCGCATGTTGCAAGGCATGGTCAACCGTCCTGGCGATCTGATGGCGCGTTACGGCGGTGAGGAGCTGGCAATTATTCTGCCGGATACCGATCTTCAAGGCGCAATTGCCTTTGCCGAACGGGTTCTGGAGGGCATCCGGCAGTTGAAGATCGCCCACACAGGCAGCCCGCTGGGGATTATCACCGCCAGCATCGGTGCCAGTGCAAAAATCCCGCATCCGTATAACGATACGCCGCTGAGCCTGGTCAGCCTGGCGGATAACGCCCTGTATACGGCGAAAAAAGGCGGCAAGAACCGGGTTTGCAGCCTCTAGGCTCAGAATAGTTAGGGTAGATCATTTCAGCAAATAATGGGGGCATCTTAACATGATGCCCCTGACGATCCAGCCTTAGTGCACCGTGTTGAAGTCCCCTTCCTGGCGCGCCACCAGCGTCAGAATGCTATACAGCGCCACGGCCTGCTGATGCTGATTGAGCACCTGCACATCCCAGACCACCACGCCATGCGGACGATCCTCAGCGGTTTTTTGCGGCTTGCGGATTTTCTTTTTACAGGTCAACCGCACCTGAATGGTATCGCCAATTTTCACCGGCTCGATAAAACGCAGGTTTTCCATGCCGTAGTTGGCAATCACCGGCCCGACGCCCGGATCGACGAACAGCCCGGCGGCGGCAGAAACCACAAAGTAACCGTGGGCCACTCGCTCACCAAACAGTGATTCTGCCGCGCCGATCTTGTCCATATGCGCGTAGAAATGGTCGCCGCTCAGGCAGGCAAAGTTGACGAGGTCGGCTTCGGTAATGGTACGGCGGGCGGTCAGCAAGCTTTCGCCAATCTGCAACTGCTCAAAGTATTTGCGGAACGGGTGTACCTGTTCCTCCACCACGTCGGCACCTCGTACCCATTCACGGCTGATGGCCGCCAGCATCGACGGGCTGCCCTGGATCGCCGTGCGCTGCATATAGTGTTTTACCGCCCGTAACCCACCAAGCTCTTCCCCGCCGCCAGCTCGCCCTGGCCCACCATGCACCAGCAAAGGCAATGGTGAACCGTGGCCGGTCGATTCCGTAGCCGCATGGCGATCCAGCACCAACATGCGGCCATGGGCGCAGGCGGTTGCTCGAATAAACTGTGAAGCCAACTCCGCATCAGCCGTCACCAACGATCCGGCCAGACTACCTTGCCCCAGCAACGCCAACTCAATGGCCTGTGCGGTAGTTTGATAAGGCATCAGCGTCGCCACCGGGCCAAACGCCTCGGTGCCATGTACGGCCTGATGGCGGAACGGATCGGCGCAGTACAGCAGGGTGATTGGATAAAAAGCACCTGATTGAGCGCCATCGCCCACCACCTTCAACTTATCCAGCGTTGCACCACAGAGTGGCTCACAGCCATTGCGCAGCAAGAATTCCACCTTTTGCTGCACGTCGTCACGCTGTTCCTGATTGACCAACGCTCCCATCCGCACCTGCTCCAGCTGTGGGTCACCAATCTTTACGCCAGCCAGGCGCTGCAACAGCGCTTGCTGTACCTCGGCAATGTGGGCCACCGGAACGATAATGCGCCGGATAGCGGTACATTTTTGCCCCGCCTTGCTGGTCATTTCGCGGCTGACCTCTTTGATAAACAGCGCAAACTCCGGCATTTCTGGCGTCACG
Organism: Serratia sp. ASV30; assembly: GCF_016428815.1. Lineage (NCBI taxonomy): Bacteria > Pseudomonadati > Pseudomonadota > Gammaproteobacteria > Enterobacterales > Yersiniaceae > Serratia > Serratia sp. ASV30. The sequence continues at coordinate 22,952 of NZ_JAELTL010000008.1, forward strand.
TCCTCCCCTAGCACGCAACAGTTTAACGAGTCCGCTTCCATGGTAAAGGCGATCGATTTCTCCAGCAGGCGCGGATGAGAACGCAGCTTCTGCCCGGTTTGCGCCGAGCCGGTAAAGGTGACCGCATCCTGATAATCGAGGTGATCGAACATATCACCCACGCCGCCGCAGATTAGCTGTAACGCCCCTTCAGGCACCAACCCGCTGTCGATAATCAGCTTCACCATCGCCTGGGTTAGCTGTGCCGAAGCGGTGGCGGGTTTGATGATGGCAGGCATCCCCGCCAACCAAGTGGGTGCCAGTTTCTCCAACATTCCCCAGCAAGGGAAGTTAAAGGCGTTGATATGCAGTGCGACACCGGGGCGAGAAGTCAGCACATGGCGTGCGGCAAACTGTGACTGCTTAGAGAGTGGGATCAGCTCATCTTCCGGCCACAGCGTATCGTCCGGCAGTTCGCGCCCTGCCAATCCCGCATAGGAGAACAGCGTGGCAATACCGCCTTCGATATCAACCCAGCTGTCATTACGCGTAGCACCGGTTTGATAGGAGATCTGATATAGCGCTTCTTTATTAGCCAGCAGGTGTTTAGCCACCGCTTTCATCATCTGAGCGCGCTGTTGAAACGTCATCTTTGCCAGCGCCGTGCCACCCAGCTTGCGGGCATAGCTCAGGCTGGCAGCCAACGGCAGCCCGTCGGAGCAGACCTGATACAAAGGCTCGCCGGTAACGGCATGCTGGATCTCGCGGGCTTGACCCTGGCCGTACACCCAAGCGCCAGAAAGGTAACTGGTTAACTGCTGCATTTGCTCCTCCGGAATTCATAAATAGACACCATCAAGATTAATGATGTATCACATAATTTCCACTTTACGCCAGGTTAAAATTTAACAAAAGCAAAACAAAATCATTAAATCGCAAAGTTAATACCACCGTTATCGATAGATAACGAAAATAAATAATCATTTAAATCAACAAAATAATAAAACACATTGTGATACTCATCGCAAAACCACAACATTTGCATTTGATCTTGTTGTTATCAACTTGTAGCTTTAAGGTTAGTTAAAGTGATTCACATTTTTGGTTTTAATGTTAAAAACATGAATCACCAAGAGGCAAGCATGACAACTGACACACAATTTCAGCAGCACTTTGACGACAAGATCGCCGCCGATATCTCCATCGAAGCCAAAGACTGGATGCCGGATGCCTATCGCCGCAATCTGATCCGGCAAATCGGCCAGCATGCGCATTCCGAGGTGGTCGGCATGTTGCCAGAAGCCAATTGGCTGACCCGTGCCCCTTCCCTGCGGCGTAAAGCGGTGTTACTGGCGAAAGTCCAGGATGAGGCCGGGCATGGCCTTTATCTGTACAGCGCGGCGGAAACCCTCGGCTGCACCCGCCAGGATATCTACCAAAAGATGCTCGCCGGTCAGATGAAATACTCCTCCATCTTCAACTACCCAACGCTGAACTGGGCTGACATTGGCGTGATCGGCTGGCTGGTAGACGGTGCAGCCATCGTCAATCAGGTAGCCCTATGCCGTGCCTCTTACGGCCCCTATGCCAGAGCGATGGTGAAAATCTGTAAAGAAGAGAGCTTCCACCAGCGTCAGGGCTATGAAGCCGTGATGGTGATGGCCCAGGGCAGCGAAGCGCAAAAGGCCATGCTACAGGACGCCATCAACCGCTTCTGGTGGCCAGCGCTGATGATGTTTGGCCCCAACGATAGCGATTCACCCCACAGCGCGCAGAGCATGGCCTGGAAGATCAAACGCCACAGCAATGACGAGCTGCGGCAGAAGTTTATCGACAACACCGTACCGCAGTTGGAAGCCCTGGGCATGACCGCCCCCGATGCCGATTTGGCATGGGATGAGGCCAGCGGACATTACCGCTTTGGCGAGATCGACTGGGCAGAGCTGCACGAAGTGATCCAGGGGCGTGGGCAGTGCAACCACGAACGTCTGCAAGCCAAGCGTAAAGCCTGGGACGACGGCAGTTGGGTACGGGATGGTGCCATGGCACATGCCAGCAAACGCGCGGCAAATGCAGCTTAATCGAGGAGAGAAAAATGACTCACGCCGAATGGCCGTTGTATGAAGTGTTTATCCGCAGCAAGCAGGGTTTGGCCCATCGTCACGTGGGCAGCCTGCATGCAGCAGACGATCAGATGGCGCTGGAAAACGCCCGCGATGCCTACACCCGCCGCAGTGAGGGCTGTTCGATCTGGGTGGTACAATCCTGCCACCTGATCGCCTCTCAAGCAGAGGATCGGGCGGCATTCTTCGATCCTTCCGACGATAAAATCTACCGTCATCCCACGTTCTACACCATCCCCGACGGCATCAAGAACATGTAGAGGCAGGCCATGACGATGAGTAACGCAGCAACAATCAGCTATGCCCTGCGCTTGGGTGATACACCGCTCATTCTGGCACAGCGCCTGTGCGCTTGGTGTGGCCATGCTCCTGAGCTGGAGATCGACCTGGCACTGGCCAATATTGGCCTCGATCTGCTGGGTCAGGCACGCAATTTCCTGGCCTATGCCGCCGAGCTTTCCGGCCCGCAACACAGCGAAGACAGTCTGGCCTTTGGCCGCGACGAACGTGAATTTCACAACCTGCTGTTGGCAGAACAGCCCAACGGCGGCTTTAACGACACGCTGGTACGCCAGTTCCTGCTCGATACCTACCACGTACTGCTGCACCGGGAATTGAGCCGCAGCAAAGACAGCCAACTGGCCGCCATTGCCGCCAAATCGCTGAAGGAAGCGGATTATCACCTGCGCTTCAGCCACGGCTGGATGATCCGCCTGGGTGACGGCAGTGAAATCAGCCACCAGAAGATCCAACAGTCTTTAAACGACCTGTGGCGCTTCACCGCCGAGCTGTTCCACGCCGATGAGATTGAACTGCAACTGGCCGAGCTGGGCATTGCCGTCGATCCACGCCAGTTGCAGGCACCGTGGCAGGCCATGGTGAACGACACGCTGCAACAGGCCACGCTCGCGCTGCCCACCGAGCAGGCATTTCGCCACGGCGGTAAGCAAGGGCGGCACACTGAACACCTCGGCCCGATGCTGGCAGAAATGCAGTTTCTGCCACGCGCTTACCCGAACTGTAGCTGGTAGAGGCAAAGATGAATATCACCCGACTGCAACCGGCCGAGATCCCGCAGATCTGGCACTGCTTACAGCAGATCAGCGATCCCGAACTGCCGGTACTGTCCATTACCGATCTGGGCATGGTACGTGACGTGGAGCGCGACGGTGCAGGCTGGCACATCACCTTTACTCCCACCTATTCCGGCTGCCCGGCGACCGAATACCTGCTCAACGCCATTGAACAGACGCTGAACGAGGCAGGTTTCAGCCCGGTAAAGATCACCATCTGCCTCAGCCCGGCCTGGACCACCGACTGGATGAATGCGGATGCTCGCCAGCGTCTGCGTGAATACGGCGTGGCGCCACCGCAGGGGCAAACCTGTGAAAAGCCTCTGGCTCACGGTCCGGTGCAGTGCCCCCGTTGCGGCAGTGAGCACACGGAAAAGATCAGCGAGTTCGGTTCCACCGCCTGCAAAGCGCTTTACCGCTGCTGCGAATGTCGGGAACCGTTCGACTATTTCAAATGTATTTAGGAGCACTGAAAACCATGACGGTCTTTCATCGCCTGAATGTCGCAGCCATCGAGCGCGAAACGCCGGACGCCGTAGCCATCACGCTGCGCGTCCCGGACGAACTGAAATCCCATTACGGCTATACCCCTGGCCAACACCTGACGCTCAAGGCGCGGGTCAACGGTGAAGAGCTGCGCCGCTGCTATTCCATCTGTAGCGCACCGCAGGACGGCGTATTACAAATCGGCATCAAGGCGATCCATCAGGGGCGTTTCTCTTCGTTTATCAACCAAAGCCTGCAGGTGGGCGACGAGTTGGAAGTGATGCTGCCGCAGGGCCGCTTTGGTTACCAGCCGCAGGCACAAACCCAGGGCAACTATCTGGCGATCGCCGCTGGCTCCGGTATCACGCCGATGCTATCGATCATCAAGGCGACGTTGCAATTGGAACCCAACAGCCAGTTCACGCTGATCTACGGCAACCGCACCAGCCGCTCGGTGATGTTTAAGGAAGCCCTCTCGGATCTGAAAAACCGTTATCCACAGCGCTTCCAACCGCTGTATCTCTTTAGCCAGGAAAATCTCGACAGCCCGCTGCTCAGTGGCCGCATCGATCGTGACCACCTGACCGCGCTGGGTAACACGTTAGTGAACTTCAACGAGTTCGACCACGCCTTTATCTGCGGCCCGGAAACGATGATGGACGACGCGCACACCGTGCTGGAGCTGGCCGGTATGCCTGCCGAACATATTCACAGCGAGCGTTTCAACACCAGCGGCATCGTCGCCCGGCCGGCCAACGCAGGCAGCCGCAACGCGACTCAGGTAGAGATCCGGCTCGACGGCCGCAGCCTCAAAATTGACGTCGGCAGCGAGGATGACAGCATTCTGGATGCCGCATTACGTCAGGGGGCCGATTTGCCCTACGCCTGCAAAGGCGGCGTCTGCGCCACCTGCAAATGCAAGCTGAAGGCCGGTGACGTGGATATGGCGATCAACTACAGCCTGGAGCCGGATCAACTGGCGGCAGGCTATGTCTTGAGCTGCCAGTCCTGGCCACGCGGAGAAGGCGTGGTGCTGGACTTTGACGTTTAGGAGCCGACGATGGAAACCCCTTGGATCCTGCGCGAACAGCAGCAACGCGTGGTCACACTGACGCTGCACCGCCCCGATGCCCGCAATGCGTTGAGCACAGCCTGCCTGGAGCAGTTGGTTTATCAACTGGAACAAGCCGATAGCGACGCCGACGTCGGTGCCGTGGTGATCGCCGGTGCCGCCCGGTTCTTCGCTGCCGGTGCCGATCTGCGCGAATTACAGCAGCAGGATGTCGCCGCCACCCAGCTCGATCACCGCCCTTTGCTATGGCAGCGATTGGCCCAGTTCAGCAAACCCTTGCTGGCGGCAGTGAACGGTTACGCGCTCGGTGCAGGCTGTGAGCTAGCTCTGGCCTGCGACATTACCCTCTGCGGCGAAAGCGCCCGCTTCGGCCTGCCGGAAATCACTTTAGGCCTGATGCCCGGTGCCGGTGGTACTCAACGCCTGATCCGCAGCGTGGGCAAGTCCCGCGCCTATCAAATGGTGCTGACCGGCGAAGCCATCGACGCCCGCTGCGCACTGCAAGCCGGGCTGGTAAGCGAGGTTTGTGTCGACGCATTAACGCTGGAGCGTACTCAACAACTGGCCCACCGCATCAGCCAACAGGCACCGCTGGCGCTGCGCGCGGCCAAACAGGCACTAAAACAGGCACAGGAAACCAGCCTAAGCCAAGGCTTGCAGATGGAACGCCAGCAGTTTGTCACCCTGGCCGCCACCGAAGATCGCCGGGAAGGCATTGCTGCCTTCTTCGAAAAACGTACACCGAACTATCAAGGGCGCTGATTTATGGAAAACGCATTAATTCTTAGCCAAATCAAAGCCGGGGTGTTGACCATTACCCTGAACCGCCCCGATCGGCTCAACAGCTTTAACGATGAAATGCACCACCAGCTCAGCGAGGCGCTAACCGTAGCGGAGCGAGATGACAGCGTGCGTTGCGTGCTGATCACCGGTGCCGGGCGCGGCTTCTGCGCCGGGCAGGATCTGAACGATCGTAACGTCAGTGTGGATCAGGCCCCCCCGGATCTTGGGCTGTCCGTAGAACGTTTTTACAACCCGCTGATCCGAAGCCTGAGCGCCCTACCCAAGCCGATTGTCTGCGCGGTCAATGGCGTTGCTGCCGGAGCGGGTGCCGCGCTGGCAATGGCCTGCGATATCGTGGTGGCCGCCGACAACGCCAGCTTTATCCAATCCTTCTGCAAACTGGGCCTGGTGCCAGACTCCGGCGGCAGTTGGTATCTGCCACGCCTGGCCGGGCATGCACGTGCCATGGGTATGGCGCTGCTGGGGGACAAAATCAGTGCTCAGCAGGCGCTGGAGTGGGGAATGATCTGGCAGGTCGTGGCCGCCGCCGAGCTGGCCGATCATACCCAAAGCATGGCCAAACAGCTTGCCACCCAACCTACCTACGGCCTGGGGCTGATTAAAAAGGCCATGTACCGCTCGGCCAGCAATACGCTTGACCAGCAGCTCGATTTAGAGCGCGATTTGCAACGCTTGGGTGGCCGTAGTGACGACTATCGCGAGGGCGTCAGCGCCTTCTTTGCCAAACGCCAACCGAACTTCAGCGGGAAATAGCATGAGAGAGAAAATGGCGGTGAATGCCATAGCCACCTCCGCTACGGTGGCCGTGATTGGTGCCGGAACCATGGGGATCGGCATTGCTCAGGTGGCCGCCGCAGCAGGGCATCAGGTCAAGCTGTTCGATATCGCCCTGCCCGCCGCCTCCCGCGCACTTGAGCAGCTCGAGCAACGCCTGCGCAAGCGGGTCGAGGCAGGTAAAGCCGATGCCCACAGCACCGAAACCCTGCTGGGTCATATTCAGTTGACCGGCTCGTTAAGCGATCTGGCTGACTGCAGCCTGGTGATCGAAGCGGTGGCAGAAAAGTTGGCGATCAAACAGAGCCTGTTTCGCGATCTGGAGGCGATATGCTCTACCGATACGCTGTTTGCCAGCAATACCTCGTCACTCTCTATTACCGCCATCGCCAGTGCGCTGCAGCATCCGCAGCGCATGGCGGGCCTGCACTTCTTCAACCCGGCTCCGTTAATGAAACTGGTGGAGATCGTCGGTGGGCTGGAAACCAGCCCGGAAACGCTGAGCAGCCTGCAAACCTTGGCTCAACAATGGGGTAAACACAGTGTCGTGTGCCGTTCTACGCCAGGCTTTATCGTCAACCGCGTCGCCCGGCCTTTCTACGGTGAAACCCTGCGCGCTCTGGAAGAACAGATTGCCGATCCGGCCACCCTTGACGCCGTACTGCGTGATGCTGGTGGCTTCGCCATGGGGCCACTGCAACTGACGGATCTGATCGGTCAAGACGTCAACTATGCCGTCACCGAATCGGTCTATCACGCCTTTTATCAGGACAGCCGCTTTACTCCTTCACTGGTGCAGCAGGAACTCGTTGCTGCCGGGCATTTGGGCCGCAAGAGTGGCCGGGGTTTCTACCGTTATGACAGTGAGCAAGCCCTACCGTCAGCAACTTTTGCTTCGGCGGTAACGGCTGACTTGCCTCAGTCCGTCACGTTGCACGGCGACTGGTCGGCCATGGGCGAGTTTGCACAGTTGCTGACGGGAAATGCGGCGGCGATCAAACATCCTGGCCAGACCAGTCCGTTTGCCCGGATCGATGAAGTTACATTTATGTTAACAAATGGTAAAACAGCAAGCCAAGTCGCCGAAGAAATCGGATCGCCCGTGGTTCTGTTCGACCTGTCCGTCAACTATCAGCACGCCCCCGTTATCGCCATCAGCAGCGCCGAACAGAACACGGTGCCGCACACGGCCAAGGTCATCCGCCTGCTGCAATCGCTGGGTAAACAGGTGATCCACCTGCCGGACTACCCGGGCCTGCTGGTGATGCGCACCGTCGCCATGCTGGCTAATGAAGCCCTGGACGTGGTGAACAAAGGCGTGGCCAACGCCGCCGATACCGACGATGCCATGCGGTTTGGCGTCAACTACCCGCAAGGTCCACTGGACTGGGGCAGCAAGCTCGGCTGGCAACAGATCCTCACCACGCTGGAAAACCTGCAACGTTATTACGCGGAACCCCGCTATCGCCCAATACCGCTGCTGCGCCGTTATGCCGCCAATTATTCAGGAGCCCAATGTTGATGAATGCCAACACTCCCCGCGCGCTGGCCCAGCGCTGCGCCGAACAGATGTTTAGCCAAGATACTTGTGCACAGGCAATGGATATGCGCCTTGATGCCGTGGATGTCGGCATGGCCAAGGTTAGCATGACCGTCGGCCCGCAGATGCTCAATGGCCACCAGACCTGCCACGGTGGCCAACTGTTCAGCCTCGCAGATACCGCCTTTGCTTATGCCTGCAACAGTCAGGGGCTGGCAGCAGTCGCTTCTGGCTGCACCATCGATTTTATCCGTCCCGCGCTGGCAGGCGACCGCCTCACCGCCTGCGCTGAAGTGCGCCATCAGGGTAAAACCACCGGATTGTACGACGTTGAGATCGTTAATCAATTAGGGAAAACCGTCGCCTGGTTCCGTGGCCGCGCCCATCGGTTGGGCCACAGCATTTTAGGAGAGCAGCCATGAATCAGGCTTTTATTTGCGATGGCGTCCGCACGCCGATTGGCCGTTACGGCGGTGCGCTGGCAAACGTGCGGGCCGACGATTTAGCCGCCCTGCCGCTGCGTGCTCTGTTGGAGCGCCACCCCAACGTGGACTGGTCACGGGTGGATGATGTCATCCTCGGCTGCGCTAATCAGGCCGGAGAAGACAACCGCAATCTGGCCCGTATGGCGGCGCTGCTGGCCGGGCTACCACAAAACGTTTCCGGCACCACCATCAACCGGCTATGCGGTTCGGGGTTGGATGCGTTGGCGATGGCGGCCCGCAGTATCAAGGCCGGTGAAGCCAGCCTGGTATTGGCCGGAGGGGCCGAATCCATGACCCGTGCCCCGCTGGTCATGGGCAAGGCGGACAGCGCCTTCAGCCGTCATGCACAGATGTTTGATACCACCATCGGTTGGCGTTTTGTTAACCCACTGATGCATGCGGCTTTCGGTACCGACTCGATGCCGGAAACCGCCGAAAACGTCGCGGCGCAGTTTGGCATCAGCCGTGCCGATCAGGATGCCTTTGCTCTACGCAGCCAGCAGCGCACCGCCCTGGCACAGCAGCGGGGGATCCTGGCACAGGAAATTATTCCGGTGAGCCTCAGCGGCAAGAAAGGAGTCATTACTCAGTTCAGCGAAGACGAACACCCACGCGCAGAAACCACGTTGGAGCAACTGCAAAAACTGAAAACACCGTTCCGTCAGCCGGGTTGTATCACCGCCGGGAATGCCTCTGGCGTCAACGACGGTGCGGCGGCGCTGATTGTCGCTTCCGAAGCCATGGCCTTGCAGCAAGGTTTGACGCCACGGGCACGCATTGTCGCTACCGCCACCTACGGCGTGGAACCGAGATTGATGGGGATCGGCCCGCTGCCCGCTACCCGCAAAGTTCTGGAAATCGCCGGGTTAAGCCTGGCGCAGATGGACGTCATTGAACTTAACGAAGCATTCGCCGCACAGGCGTTGGCGGTGTTGCGCCAGCTTGGTCTGCCGGATGATGCCGAACAGGTCAATCCCAACGGAGGTGCCATCGCTCTTGGCCATCCATTGGGCATGAGCGGTGCGCGCCTGGCGCTGGCCGCCCTGTTTGAGCTGGAACGTCGCGCTGGCCGTTACGCACTGTGCACCATGTGCATTGGCGTCGGTCAGGGCATTGCCATGATTATAGAGCGTGTCTAACACCTGCGAGGCTAAAAAGATGACTACAAATCCACGGCCCATCGACGCGATTGAATTTGCTTCACGCGACGAAATCGAAGCATTACAGCTGGAGCGCCTGCAATGGACCCTGCACCATGCCTACAACAACGTACCGATGTATCAACGCAAGTTCGATCAGGCCGGCGTTCACCCGAGCGATCTGAAGCAACTGAGCGATCTGGTGCTATTCCCCTACACCACCAAGCAGGATCTGCGTGACAACTACCCGTTCGACACCTTTGCCGTGCCGATGGAACAGGTGGTGCGCATTCATGCCTCATCTGGCACCACAGGCCGCCCAACGGTCGTAGGTTATACCCAGCGGGATATCGATAACTGGGCCGATATTGTCGCCCGCTGCCTACGCTCTGCCGGGGCCACAGCCAAAGACAAAATCCACGTTGCCTACGGTTATGGCCTGTTTACCGGCGGGTTGGGCGCGCACTATGGCGCAGAACGTCTGGGTGCGACGGTGATCCCGATGTCCGGCGGCCAGACGGAGAAGCAGGTGCAGCTGATCCTGGATTTCAAACCCGACGTGATCATGGTGACCCCTTCCTACTGCCTGACACTGATCGACGAGCTGGAACGCAAAATGGGGGGCGATGCGCGCAACTGCTCCCTGCGTTTGGGCGTGTTCGGTGCAGAGCCCTGGTCAGAATCCCTGCGCCATGAGATCGAGTCACGCATGGGGATCAAAGCGCTGGATATCTACGGCCTTTCCGAAGTGATGGGGCCGGGGGTAGCGATGGAGTGTGCCGAAAGCGGCGGCGGTCCGACCATCTGGGAAGACCACTTCCTGCCGGAGATCATCAATCCTGAAACGGGCGCGATACAGACTGACGGCGAGCATGGCGAACTGGTTTTCACCACGCTGACCAAAGAGGCACTGCCGGTGATCCGCTATCGCACGCGCGACCTCACCCACCTAATGCCAGGGGATGCCCGCAACATGCGCCGGATGGGCAAAATCACTGGCCGTTCCGACGATATGCTGATCATTCGCGGCGTGAACGTATTCCCGTCACAGGTTGAGGAACAGATTATGCAGTTCGAGCATCTGTCGCCGCATTATCAGTTGCAGGTGAGCCGTGCCGGGCATCTGGATACGTTGGCCGTGCGGGTGGAGCTGAAAGAGTCGGCGTTGACGCTCAACCACCAGCAGCGTTGCGATATTTGCCACCAGTTGCGTCACCATATCAAATCGATCGTTGGGGTCAGCACCGACGTCAGCATTGCCAACTGTGGCGATATTCCTCGCTCGGAAGGCAAGGCCCAGCGCGTGATCGATCTGCGACCACGTTAAGTTTTGCCCCCTCACCCTAACCCTCTCCCACAGGGAGAGGGAACCGATCGAGTGTGCTTGAAATTAGTGTGACTCACCTTGGATGGGGAGGCGATCACGTTTGTGGAGGCTACCTCTTTACCTCCAAACGAGTAGGGGCTATCAGTTCCCTCTCGCTATGTGAGGGGACCGATTGAATTTGCTGAGATTATCACTTTACTTCCAAACGAGCTGGAGCTATCAGCTCCCTCTCCCTATGTGGTGGGACCGATTGAATTTGCTGAGATTATCACTTTACTTCCAAACGAGCAGGGGCTATCAGCTCCCTCTCCCTGTAGGGGGACCGATCGAGTTTGCTTAGATTACTTCTTTACCTCCGAACGAGCAGGGGCTATCAGCTCCCTCTCCCTGTAGGGGGACCGATTGAATTTGCTGAGATTATCACTTTACTTCCAAACGAGCAGGGGCTATCAGCTCCCTCTCCCTGTGGGAGAGGGTTGGGGTGAGGGGCAAGCCTTTGTCATTTATGCTAATGTCGTGTCTCAGCAAAAGCTTACCCAGGGAAAAATATGGAACATAAACTGGACGACTTTATCCGCCATGCATTAAGCGCCCAACCGATCAGCGGCACCTCGCTGATCATCTCACTCTACGGCGATGCGCTGAGCCATCGCGGTGGTGAAGTTTGGCTGGGCAGCTTAAGCGCACTGATGGAAGCCCTGGGCTTCGGCGATCGTTTTGTCCGTACCTCAGTGTTTCGTTTGCAAAAAGAGGGTTGGCTGGACGTAGAAAAGATTGGGCGGCGCAGCTATTACCGCGTTACCGAACAGGGGATGCGCCAGTTTCGCCATGCCGAATCCAAAATCTACCTTAGCGAACAACCGCAATGGGATGGCAAGTGGGAGCTACTGCTGTTGGAAAGTGCGGAAAAAACCGAGCGCGCACGGCTGAAAAAAGAGCTGGGCTGGCTGGGCTTTGGCCAGATCGCCAACAACCTGATGGCCGCCCCTACCCATGCGCAAACCGACGTCACCGCCCTGCTTGGCGAGCTCAACGCCAGTGAACAGGTGATCTACTTCCGTGCCGACTATCCCTATAATCGTTCCGAACAGACGCTGCGGCAAATGGTCGCCAACTGCTGGTCGTTGAGCGAGGTGGCCGGTTACTACCATGAGTTTATCGTCTCCTTCCGCCCGTTGATGGCCTTACTGCGCGAAGCCGACGAGCAGGAACTGACGCCCCTGCGATGCTTTCAGATTAAGCTATTGTTAATCCACTTTTTCCGCCGCGTGGTGTTGAAAGATCCCCTGCTGCCTGATGCCCTGTTACCCGCTCAATGGGAAGGCCAAATAGCCCGCAACCTGTGCATCAATATCTATCAGCGAGTGGATCGCGCCGCGACGGAATATGTCAGCGCCTTGGCAGAAACCTCCATCGGCACCTTACCTGCACCCAGTGCCGGTTACTATCGCCGCTTTGGCGGACTGCCGCGCGATCCCACTACATTTTAAGGAGTTTGTGCTATGCCCGTGTATCAGATTGACGGTTTGACGCCTGTGGTCGATCCCAGCAGCTATGTTCACCCCACCGCGGTACTGATTGGCGACGTGATTATCGGCAAAGGCGTCTACATCGGCCCCAATGCCAGCCTGCGCGGCGACTTTGGACGCATTGTGGTCGAAGACGGTGCCAACGTGCAGGATAACTGCGTAATGCACGGCTTCCCGCTGCAAGACACGGTGGTGGAACAAGATGGGCATATCGGCCACAGCGCTATACTGCACGGCTGCCGCGTACGCCGTAACGCGATGATCGGCATGAATGCCGTCATCATGGACGGTGCGGTCATTGGTGAGAACTCCATCGTCGGCGCGGGTTCCTTCGTCAAGGCCGCCGCAGAGATTGCCGCCAACCAACTGGTGATCGGCAGTCCGGCAAGGGTGATCCGCGAGCTGACCGAACAGGAATTAGCCTGGAAACGCACGGGTACACTCCAGTATCAGGAGTTGGTCTTACGCTGCAAAAACAGCCTGAAAGAAGTGGCCCCTCTCACTGAACCAGAGCCAGGGCGCCAACGCCTAAACTTCGGCGACCACATCATCCCCAAAAGCCAGCTTTAGCTGTTGGCCGGGCCGCAGCCCGGTCAACATTACTCCATACCCTGCACCGGTGCTTCAGTTGCAACCGATGCCTGCCCTCGTCGACTGTAGAAATAGATAGCTACCAACAACGCGGTGAATGGAATGCCAAACCACAGCGTCATTCTAAAGAAGTCCGTGAACAACGTGGTTATCATCAAGCCGGCCATCAGCAGCGCCCCCGCCAAGGTAAAGTAAGGATAACCCCACATGCGGAACTTGAGATGCGTCTGCGTATGCTGGCGGCGGAAGAACAGGTGGGTAACAAAGATCATCAACCAGGTGAAACAGGCACCGTATACCGAAATCGACATCATCACCGCAAAGGATTTCTCTGGAGCGGCAATACTCAGCACGATAGAGACAATAATCCCCACGCAGGAGAGCGCCAGCGCGTTGACCGGAATACCCCGTTTGCTAAGCCGCCCCAGCGCCGCCGGAGCCTGCCCGGCACGGGACAGTGAAAACATCATCCGGGTGGTGATATACAACTGGCTGTTCATGGCAGACAGTGCCGCAATCAGTACCACAAAGTTAAAGATCCCGGCGGCGGCTGGCAGATGGATCACGTTCATCGCCACCAGGAACGGGCTTTCACCGGTACCAGATTGCCGCCACGGCACGATGGCCAGCATCAGCGCTATCGACATCATATAGAAGATAAACAGCCGCAGAATGGTGCCTTTAAACGCGCTTTTCACGGCAACCACCGGGTTTTTCGCTTCCCCTGCGGCAACCGCGATCATCTCAATACTCAGATAGCTGAATATCGATACGATCACCGCAAACCACATGCCTTTCACCCCAAACGGGAAAAAGCCGCCGTTGTCGGTGAAGTTACGGATGCCGAAAGTCGGGTTAGCGGAAAACGCCAGGATACCGATGCCAATCATGATAAACGCTGAAATGGCCACCACCTTGACGGTAGAGAGTGCATACTCCACCTGGCCAAAAGACTTGACCCCAACCACGTTGACGACGATCACCGCCGCCGAGAACAACAGTACCCACGGCCAGATCGGCGTGCCTGGGAACCAGAACTGCATATACATGCCGATGGCGGTCACCTCAGTGCCTACCGCCAACACCACGCAAGACCAATAGGAATAGCGCACCAGAAAGCCAAACAGCGGGCTGAGGTAGAACTCGGCATAGTCGCCGAACGATCCTGGGGTTGGGTGCTCAGAGGTCATTTCCGCCAGGCATCCCATCAGCAGTAGCGCAATCACCCCGCCGATAAAATAGCTCAGCAGTACGCTTGGCCCAGCCATCTGGATCGCGTAAGCACTCCCCAGAAACAGGCCGGTACCGATGGCTCCACCGATCGCCAGCATCGACATCTGCCCGGCGGTCAGGTGCTTTTTCAGCCCATCCTGCCGCTGGGCGATAGCGTCAAAACGTTTCGCATCTTTCATGGTCGCTCACCTTTTTATGCGGTACGGGTAACGTCAAGGATGGCGGCGGTCACATAGTCCAGGTTTTGCTGGTTCAGGCCAGGCAGACACATCCTGCCGGGCGCCACCAGATAAATGGAATATTGCTGCCGCAGTTGGCCGAGCTGGCGTTCATTCAACCCGGTGTAGCTGAACATGCCCTTTTGATCGCGAATGCGGGTATAGTCCAGCGTGGTACCGCCCTGCTCCAGGCCAGCCGCCAGGCCAACGCGCATCTGTTTGATGCGTTGACGCATGGTGGTCAACTCACTGGCCCACTGTTGGTATAGCTGCGGGTCCGCCAGCAGGGTTTCCACAATTTGGCTACCGTGTGTCGGCGGGCAGGAATAACTGCGACGGATCAGCGTTTTCAATGCGCCCTTCACGTTCACCGCAGCCTCTGCCGTAGCACAGCGCACCGACAGCCCCCCTAAACGCTGGCCATACAGCGCCACGTTCTTGGAAAAAGAATTGCTGACCAGAAAGTCCACGTCGGTTTTCAACATCGCCCGCAGCGCGAAGCAGTCTTCTTCAAGCCCGTCGCCAAAGCCTTGATAAGCGATGTCAAAGAAAGGCAACAGCCGACGCCGTTGCACCACCTCGATCACCGCTTGCCATTGTGCTGGGCTGAGATCGGTACCGGTGGGGTTATGGCAGCAAGGATGCAGTAGCACCACCGCCCCTTCCGGCAAGGCAGAGAGCGTGTCGAGCATGGCTGCAAAACGCAGTTCACCAGACGCATCATCAAAATACGGGTAGGTATTCACCTTCAAGCCAGCCCCTTCGAAGATCGCCCAGTGGTTGGCCCAGGTCGGATCGGAGACCCAGATTTCGCGGCGCGCCAGATAGTGATAAATAAAATCGGCACCCAGCTTCAGCGCGCCAGAGCCACCTACGCTTTGCACCGTGGCAATACGGTCCGCTGGTTCACCAAACAGCAACGTCTGGATCTGGCGGGCAAACAGTGCAGAACCTTCGATTGGCGGGTAAGTATGTGGCCGCTGTTGTTCCAGTAAACGCTGTTCGGCAATATGGACGGCCTGCATCAGGGGAATATTACCCTGATGATCGTAATACAGACCAATACCCAAGTTAACCTTTTGCGGATTAGCATCCTGCATATAGGCTTCCATCAGTGACATAATAGGATCGGGCGTTGACGGGGTAATATGTGCGAACATAGATTATCCTTAACTCATTATGTAATGAATCAGCAGGTGAATATTATTTTATGAGAATTAATTACGCTGTAGCGCTAACGGTGATTTCTATTTTCATCCCCGGCACCACTAACTTATCAACAATCACCGTGGAGCGGTTGGGATACGGATAATTAAAATACTGTTGGTAGATTTTATCGAGCAGCTTAACGTCATTAACATCGGTAAGATAAACAATAACCTGTAATACATTATCACTATGGCTATTGGCAGCTTTCAGCGTGGTAGCTAAATTATCAAACGTCAGCGTGATCTGTTTTTCCGGGTCGCCAGTTTCAATAGTGCCATCCTGGCGGACCGGGCCATGGGCGGTGAATAACATCCCGCCACCTTTGGTTGCCCAGGAAAAAGGTTGCCCGATCTCTGGCAGGCCGGTTTCAATGACTGTGCGCATCAAGGTACTCTCCATCGGTAAGCAGGAAACGGTGCAGAGCGCCATCGGCAGCAAAGACCGCATCCAGCACGCTGTAATGATTAGCACCGGGGAGAGCATAGCGGCTAACCGGCAGCCCCTCTTCCCGCAATGCGGAATAATAATATAGCGATTGCCCAATCAGCTCCGGCAGCTCTGCCGCGCCGTAAAATAGCACCATCAGTTTCAAAGATGGCGGCATATTACGCGCCGGGCTTAAGGCCTCTATCTGCTGAGTGGTCAGCTTTAGCTGCTGGTTTACGTAGCTCGCCAGCAGCGGCTGCAACTCAAAAATACCGCTGATGGGAAACACCGCCTGCACCAGCGGATGGTGTTGCCAATACGCCGCCAGATGTCCACCAGCAGAATGACCAGTGAGATAAACCGGCTTATCACCACGCGGCTTCAGCCGACGCTCGATGGCATCCAGCGCCGCCCCTATTTGCTGGCAAATATCGTCCAGGTTAACCGCCGGTGCCAAAGTATATTCCACCAGCACCACATCAAAACCTAATGACAATGGCGTGCTGGCAATAAAAGCAAAATCCTGTTTATTACAAAATTGCCAATAGCCGCCGTGAATAAATATTATCGTGCCTTTATATTCTTCAGTTGAATAAAACCAGTCAAAAACTTCACGCGGCGAATTTCCATAAGCAATATTCAACTCATGGCGTTGCTGTTGGTAAACTCGCTGACTGCGGGATTGAAATGAGAGCAGGATCTCGTTTTCATCAGCCACCGTCGTAGCGTTATCGTAACTGCCCGCTAGAAGTTTCATATATTAAACTTTGTTTATTATTTAAGATGTGAGTTAACTATTAGCAACATGTTAAAATATTGTCAAGACGGCTGATGCGGCAATGCGTGATCGGCGATATAAATTTAATTTTTCGGGCAAAAAGTTTCACTGGTTAAACATTTCGAGCTTATTTTAAAGTTTCATCCATGAAACTCGAAAATAAATTGATGATAAAGAATGAGTGGGCACAGCATACGTCGCCCCTACGGGCGAGCCGGTTGTATTTGCGCAATTTGGCTGAGGTGCTGATAGGCATAATCCCAAAAGGTACGCACCTTCAGCGGCATGTATTGCACGTTATTTGCCACCAGTTGCACCGGTACTGGCTGGGGTTCGTAGGCGGCCAACAACCGCACCAGCGTGCCATTGGCCAGATCGTCCGCCACCTGATAAGACAGTAGCCGAGCAATCCCCTTGCCTGCTCGCACTGCCAACAGTTGAGTTTCCACCTCGTTCAACAACAAGCGCGGTGTCAAACGTACTCGCTCACCGCTTTCATTAGGCCCAAAGCGCCATTCACCTGACGTCGGACGAAGAGTGCCGACAATAGTGTCATGATCGCTCAACTGCGCCGGTTCCAGCGGCTCCCCGCGTTGCGCCAGATAGGCTGGGCTAGCCACGGTGACGCGTGTCACCTCTCCGAGCTTACGCGCCACCTTGGAGGAATCTTGTAAATGCCCGATGCGCACCGCCACGTCCAGCCCTTCATCGATCAGCTCCAGATTGCGGTCATTTAACTGCATATCGATCTGGATTTGCGGGTAACGTTCGAGAAAAGCCATCACCATCGGTGCCACGTGCTTGCGCCCGAACTGCACCGGCGAAGTCATACGCAGCAGCCCGCTCAGTTGAGCCTCTGCGGTATCCATTACCGCGTCTTGATAGTCATGCAACAGAGCACGCGCGCGTTCGGCTAAGCGCAACCCGGCCTCCGTGGGGGCCAGACGCCGGGTCGTGCGCTCCACCAACCGCGCACCAAACCGCTGCTCCAAAGAAGCGATAGCTCGGGTCACCGCCGGAGCGGAACGGCGCAGCTTGCGGGCCGCACCGGCCAAACTCCCTTGCTGGATCACCGCCACAAAAATCGCCAACTCATCCAAACGATCCATAGACTATTCCGCCAAGTGAAATTATCAATTGCCATCTTCCCGGATACCCATCATCTGGCGCAAGAGTATTCTGGTCAGGAAGACTATATAAGGAGACTCACTATGCAAACGTTGAAACTGTACGGCACCCCGGCCTCTGGCCATTGCCACCGCGTCGAGCTGCTGCTGCGGATGCTCGAGCTGCCTTATGAGTATTGCGAAGCCCCAGCGACGGTGCGCCAAAGCGAGGCGTTCCTACGGCTTAATCCCGTTGGGCAGATCCCGGTATTACTGGCCGATGGGCAGGTATTGACCGACAGCAACGCCATCATGGTGTACCTGGTGAAACGCTATGCGCCTGATAGCCACTGGTTGCCAGAAGATCCGTTGGCGGCCGCCCAGGTGCAAGCCTGGCTTTCCAAAGCGGCCGGAGAGGTGCGCTATGGCCCCGCATCCTGTCGGATGGTGGTGCAATTTTCTGCGCCAGAGAACTACCAGTCTGCACAAACCATCAGCGCTCGTTTTTTACCCCAGTTAGAGCAACACTTGGCAGAACGCGAGTTTTTGGCAACGTCTTTGCCGACAATTGCCGATCTGGCCTGTTACAGCTACGTGGCGGTCGCCCCGGAAGGTGGGCTTTCCCTCAAGACCTTCCCGGCAATCCAGCGCTGGTTAGATCGTATTGCCGCTCTGCCCGGGTTCTTCCGTATGCCAGCGTTACCCCTGCCTGACCAGGCTGTAGGCCAATAACATGTCTCCCTCCATGTTTCATCCCAATGAGCAGTTGGCTCAGGTTCTGGCCGGTTTTGATGCGGTGAGCGGGAATATCTACACTGCCATGCCTGATCAACATCGCGAGTTCTTCGCTCATCTGCCCTACCTGTTTGTTGCCACTCTGGATGAGCAGCAGTGGCCGGTTGCTACGTTGTTCAGTGGCCCCGCCGGTTTTTTGCGCTCGCCGGATGAAACACATTTGCGGATCGTTTCGCCACGCCGGGCGGACGATCCTGCTCAAGTAGCACTCTATCCCGGCCAGCCCATCGGCGCATTAGGATTAGATTTCAGTAACCGCAGGCGCAACCGGGTTAACGGCGTCATTAGCCGCACGGATAAAAACCGCGTGGAGATTGCGGTGCAACAAAGCTTTGGTAACTGCCCACAGTATATACAACGGCGGGAGCTGTTCGCCGAGCCGAGCGTCGCCGCACCCATTGAGCCGTTGAGTTCGTTAGATGATCAGGCCCGACAACTGATCGTGCAGGCGGATACCTGCTTTGTGGCCAGCTATGCTCACGGTGATTTAGCGCAAGGCGGTATGGATATCTCGCATCGCGGTGGTAAACCGGGCTTCATCCATCTGACTGGCGAAACCCTGTGGATACCGGATTTTCGTGGTAACCGCTATATGAACACGCTGGGTAATCTGTTGGCTCAGCCACGGGCTGCACTACTGTTTATCGATTTTACACACGGGGATATTCTTCATTTGCAGGGGAAAACCCAGATCTTATGGCAGGCAGAAAAAGCAGCCGTCGAAGGTGCCGAGCGCTACTGGCGGTTTGATATCACCAGTGCGTGGCGTTTTCGCCAGGCATTGGGCTGGCGCGGCAGAAACGTTGAGTTCTCTCCGGCAACGTTACGCACGGGTATTTGGCAAAATCACGTAGAAAGCTAAGCGGGCGCAGCATGCGGCGCCCATCCCCATTCAGCCACATTGCCACGCTGTCATCAATCTGCACAGCAGGATCTATTTTTGCTAGCTAGCGCCATTTTAAATAAATCCACGCTGGGTTACAGTGAAAGTGGAGAAGCCCTCCAGTGTACAGTTTGACTCAAAGGAGCTTGAGTATGTTTCCAGAATACCGTGAGTTAATATCGCACCTGAAATCAAGCCACCCCCGCTTCCAGTCATTGTTTGATAAGCACAACCAACTCGACCACCAAATCTCCAGGTTAGAAGGGCCAGCAGGCAACGGCTACTCTGACGAGGTGGTTCGCTTGAAAAAAGAGAAGCTACATATTAAGGATGAGTTACACAAAATACTAAAGGCAGAGGAAGCCGCAGCCAAGTAGCGCACGTCGATCCCCGCGCTACTGCGGGGATCACCGTTTGAGCTCCATTAAGCCCATTTGAATAAAATTGCTTATTTAACGCTTCGGATTCTATTCTTCGGGACTTTGGTCACAGACAAACTTAAGCGTAAGTGATTGAATAGTAGCGCAGAGAGGGTTTTAAATCCTCGCAGTGGGCAAAGCCCTGACAGTGTGCAAGGTCATCCCGTTCGCCACCCCGTTATCTCTGCGTGAAATGCTTGCTATAGAACCCCCTTTTGCGGCATGTTGACGCTATCAGCCCCAGCCGAATGTTCCAGTGACCCTTAGAGCAACGCAATGATTAAATGGCCGTGGAAAGCAAATCAAGCGCAGGCGGAAACGTTTGCCGACTGGCAGGAAGCCCTGTCCATCCCCCTGCTCTCACCGTTGGATGAGCAAGAGCAGCGGCGTTTGGCAGCGGTTGCCAGCCAGATTTTGCAAAACAAACGTATCGTGCCTTTACAAGGGTTGGAACTGACATCCCTGATGCAGGCGCGTATTGCCCTGCTGTTTGCGTTGCCGGTGATGGAACTGGGGGCAGAATGCCTGGACGGTTTTAACGAAGTCCTGCTCTACCCAACCCCCTTCGTGGTGGAAGATGAATGGCAGGATGATATTGGTCTGGTGCATTCCGGGCCGGTGGTACAAGCGGGCCAAAGCTGGGAACAGGGACCTATCGTGCTCAACTGGCTAGACGTGCAAGACTCCTTCGACCTTTCCGGTTTCAACCTGGTGATCCATGAAGCGGTGCACAAGCTGGATATGCGTAATGGCGGTACCGCCACCGGCGTCCCCCCCATCCCGCTGCGCGATATTGCCGCCTGGGAATACGACTTGCACGCCGCGATGGAAAACCTGCAGGATGAAATCGATATGGTGGGTGAAGAGGCCGCCAGCATGGATGCCTACGCCGCCAGCGATCCGGCTGAGTGCTTCGCCGTGCTTTCCGAGTATTTCTTTAGCGCCCCAGAGCTGCTGGCCAACCGCTTCCCCGCGTTGTACGAGCACTTCTGCCGCTTCTACAAACAAAACCCGCTGGCCCGTTTGCAGCGTTGGTATGCAGACAGCGAGCCACAACGGGGCTGAGTTTGCTCAGATGATGAGCTGTCGCACCCCCAGAATCAATTTTGCGTTGACACGATCTGAACGGCTGGATATGATGCGCCCCGTTCACACAATTCCTCTGTAGTTCAGTCGGTAGAACGGCGGACTGTTAATCCGTATGTCACTGGTTCGAGTCCAGTCAGAGGAGCCATATTTAGAAAAGCCCGCTTAGGTAACTAAGCGGGCTTTTTGCTGTCTGTGAAGCCATGCCCCCCGAATCGAATCGCCGATGACGCGGGCAAGCTGGCACCGCCGGGAAGTCTGAATACATGCATCATGGTGCAATCTTGCGCTCATCGTGGTGCATTATAGGGTGACTAATATTATAAATATCAATAAATCAACAAGTTGAAAACTGGCATGATTCCTGCGTGATCGCCTTGCAGTTATTTTACGACAAGGAGAAAACGTTATGTCAGCACATACTGTGGTAAATACACAGCGTCGCCAATTATTAAAACTCTCTGGAGCTCTAGCTGGCACTGTCACATTGGCTGGTCTCAGCCACCCTGCATTGTCAGAAACACTCCCCGCAAGTGATACCTTCGCGGTTCCTACTGCCGATAAACCCATTCGTATTAACTTTAATGAAAATGCGCTCGGCATGTCACCCAAAGCACAGGCTGCCGCACGTGATGCCGTCACCAAAGCCAATCGTTATGCCAAAGAAGAAATAATCACCCTAAGACACAAGCTAGCCAGTCAGTATCAGATACCAGAAACTGGTATTTTACTGACAGCGGGTTCTTCAGAAGGTATACGTGCGTCGATAGAAGCGTATGCCACACCGGACTCACAGTTGGTGATCCCGGAACTGACTTACGGCGACGGTGAACATTTCGCCGCCATTGCGGGTATGAAAATCACAAAAGTAGCGATGCTTGATGGTTGGCAATTTGATATCAACGGATTAAAACAAGCCGTAGAAAAGCATAAAGGCCCGTCGCTAGTCTATTTGGTCAATCCCAACAACCCGACTGCAACGATTACTCCGGCCGATCTGATCGAGCCCTGGATTAATAGCAAACCGGCTAACACGATATTTATTGTTGATGAAGCCTATGCGGAATTTGTTAACGACCCCCGTTTTCGTTCAGTTTCACCATTGGTAAAACAAGGTGCCGATAATGTGATTCTGTTGAAAACCTTTTCGAAGATTTTTGCCATGGCCGGGATGCGTGTCGGTTATGTGGTGGCACACCCGACAGTGATTGCCCGTCTTGAAAATTATGTTGCAGGAGAAAAAATCAACTTCTGCGGGGTAGATGCCGCTTTGGCTTCAATGGATGATCAAGCTTTCATTCGTTACAGCAAAAAAAGCAATGATACCTCGCGACAAATTTTACTACAGGCCCTGGATACGCTGAAAATCCCTTACCTGCCTTCCGAGGGAAATTTTGTTTTTCATAAGCTGGATGTGCCGTTGAAAGACTATCAGCAGCATATGAAAGATGCGGGGATTTTAATTGGTCGGGCATTTCCACCTGCGCAAAGCTGGTGCCGAATTTCGTTAGGGACACCTCAGGAAATGGCGTTTGTTGCAAAAACCATGCTCGACTTCCGTTCCAAGGGCTGGATATAACGAATGGCCCAGAAGCAGTCAGATATTGCTCCTGGGCCAGATTTTCCCCTCTGCGACGGATGCTGTGGGCCCCAGATTCACTGGCTTTACTGACCATGGATATGTGCATAACTCAATGACCTTTATCATATATCATTTTATAGCCGTTACACTTTAGCCGTAATAATTCATCATAATATCAAATATATGTTTTAACGTAACCAAGCCAACCTATTATTGAGTTTTTAATTTCTTCTATCGCATTAAAATTGAAGTTGCCAGCATACATATCCGAATTGAAATGAGGTCTATAGTTCACATCCGAATAGCAATTTAACAAACTTTCCGCATCATCCATTGAAATAAGGCGTGTAATAAAATTAGATGTTTCATACATTTTACTTTCTCTGTATGGATTGCTCATTGTTAACTCCGTTGTATTGTCAAATTTATAATATACCCGATAATTTTCAAGATACATGTGACTTTGTTGAATAAATCGGCGTTAAAAGTTGACTACTGCGTCACCTGATGATGGGTTTTATTGTTGATGCTTTCCCACTATTTAGCTAACTAAATGTAAATAAATTGTTTCCCCCAGCCTGCCCGGCGTTCCAATAATAAAACCATGTTAATTGGAACGAGTGTATGACATGTCTTATCGAATCAGCCTGCTGGATAAAAGCCCGGTTGCAGCAACGGAAACCGCGTCTGATGCCTTGCAGCGCACGCTGTACCTGGCAAAACAGGCCGAAACCTGGGGTTATCATCGTTTCTGGATTGCTGAACACCACAATACTCCTCACCTCGCCAGCCCTTCACCGGAACTGGTGATTGCCTGGATCCTTGGCCAGACTCGCCATATCCGCGTGGGTTCCGGCGGCGTAATGCTACAGCACTACAGCCCGTATAAGGTGGCTGAAAACTTCAACCTGCTGGCCTCGTTGGCACCTGGCCGTATCGATCTTGGCGTGGGTAAGGCCCCGGGCGGATTGCCATTGGCAACTCAAGCGCTGCAACAAGGTCTTCATCAGCAAGAGAAAGGCTCGTTTGCCGACCAGCTTGCGCAGCTTGATAACTGGCTCTCTTTGCCCGCCACAGACGAAGGAGATGAAGCCGTGCGAGCCACCCCCACCCCGTCGCATATTGCAGACCGTTTCCTGCTAGGAGCCAGCAACGAGAGCGCTTTGCTGGCGGCACAGCTGGGCTGGAACTTCGTTTTCGCGGCTCATCTTAATGGCGATAAGTCCCTGATGAGGGAAGTCCTTACTACCTGGCGAAACCACAGCCAACGCGACACGCTGGTGGCCGTGCAGGTGATTGTGGCCGCGAGCGAAGCTGAGGCAACCGCGCTGGCGGCACAGGTGGAGATCTGGGGGGTTGAGCTTGAGAATGGTCAGCGTGTAACCGTGGCAAGTGAGGCTCAGGCCCAGGCCTTTGCCCGCCAGGCGGGCAGCCCTGCCCGTCTGATTGAACAACGTACCCGTTCGCTGATTACAGGAACCGCCGCAACCGTCCATGCGGAGCTTTCCGCCTTGCAACAGGCGTTTGGGATTGACGAATTCATCATCGACACCCCGATCGCCGAGGGATCGGCGCGGATCGCTTCATTACGCCTGCTCGCAGAAGGTATTGCGAGCTATGCCACCGAAAATGAATCCGCCTAAAGGGTAAAAGATGACATTTGCACAGCAACTCATTGACTGGCGACGCGAGCTGCATCGCAACCCGGAACTTTCCGGACAGGAAATCGCCACCACCGCGCGGCTGCGCCACTGGCTCGAATCCGCCGGGCTGCGTCTACTGCCGTATGATCTCGCTACGGGTGTCGTGGCCGAGGTTGGCAAGGGCGAGAAAGTCATCGCCTTGCGTGCGGATATTGACGCCTTACCGATTGAGGAAGCAACAGGAGCCTCCTTTAGTTCACGCCATAAAGGAGTCATGCATGCCTGTGGGCACGATGTTCACAGCAGCGTGATCCTGGGAGCGGCATTGCTGCTTAAAAAGCGTGAAGCGCAGCTTGCTGGCCGGGTACGGTTGCTGTTTCAACCTGCGGAAGAAAACTTCACCGGGGCCAGAATGTTGATACAAGCTGGCGTTCTGCATGACGTGAGCGCTATTTTTGGCATGCACAATGAACCCGGCCTGCCGGTAGGGACCTTCGCCACCAGAGGAGGTGCCTTTTATGCCAACGTCGATCGCTTTGTGATTGGCGTAAAGGGCAAGGGAGCCCATGCGGCGCGCCCGCATGAAGGCGTGGATGCAATCGTGCTGGCCAGCCAACTAGTGACGGCGTTCCAGAGTATCACCAGCCGCAACATTAATACGCTTGAGTCCGCTATTGTCAGCGTTACCCGCATTCAAGGCGGCAATACCTGGAACGTGTTACCCGAAAAGGTTGAGCTAGAGGGCACGATACGCACGCACTCTGCCGATGTACAACGCCAGGTTGAAGGACATATCCGGCAGATCGCAGCCGGGTTGGCTGCCGCTTTCGGTGCAGAGATTGAGGTGGCGTGGTTTGCCGGTCCGACCATGCTGATCAACGACGACAAATGGGCAGCCTTTGCAACCGAAGTCGCTCAGGCTGAAGGGTATAAAACCCAGACCGCCGCCTTGCATATGGGGGGCGAGGATTTTGCCGCCTATCTGCACCAAATCCCCGGGGCGTTTGTCAGCATCGGTAGCGCCAGTGAATACGGCCTGCATCACCCGGCATTTAGCCCTGATGAAGCCTTGATTGAAGACGCCGCGCGCTATTTTTCGGCGTTGGCCGAAAGAGCGCTGCAAGCTATCTGACAGAGTAAATCAATATCAAGGGGATCCATATCCCTTGGAAAATCTATTGTCTGAAAATGAGGGGTAAACATGTCATTAAAACGACAACTGCGCCTGGGTTCAATATTACACGGCGCGTCTGGCAATATGTCCGCATGGCGACACCCGGCAGCACAGGCAGATGCCAGCATTAATTTTGACTTTGTGAAAAACACGGCCATCAAGGCCGAAGAGGGAAAGCTTGATTTCCTGTTTGTGGCTGACGGCCTTTACATTAATGAGAAATCCATACCGCATTTTTTAAATCGCTTTGAGCCACTGACGGTATTATCTGCACTCGCCGCCATTACCAGCCGTTTGGGATTGGTGGGCACCGTATCGACGTCCTACAGTGAACCCTTCACCGTGGCTCGTCAATTTGCCAGCCTGGACCATCTGAGCAACGGCAGAGCTGGCTGGAACGTAGTGACCTCACCGCTGGAAGGCTCGGCAAAAAACTTTTCCCGCGAAAAGCATCCTGAGCATGCATTGCGTTACCGCATTGCCGATGAATACCTGGATGTGGTGAAAGGACTTTGGGATTCTTGGGAAGAAGATGCATTTACTCGCGATAAAGCCACAGGCCAATATTTTGATCCTGCTAAATTACACACGCTGGATCACCACGGTGATTTTTTCCAGGTGGCTGGCCCGCTGAATATTGGCCGCACGCCACAAGGTCGCCCCATTATATTTCAGGCTGGCGCATCGGATGACGGAAAAAAATTAGCGGCGCGCCATGCTGATGCTATTTTCACCCACCATGAAACGCTGGAGGCGGCACAGGAGTTTTATCGTGACGTAAAAAGCCAGCTTGAACGCTTTGGCCGCAGCCCGGAGGAATTGCATATTTTCCAGGGTGTCAGCCTGATTGTCGGAAAAAATGCCGAGGATGTTGAACGCCAGTATCAGGTGACCGCAGCCCTGGTTTCCATCAAAGACGCGCTCAACTACCTTGGCCGTTATTTTGAGCACCACGATTTCAGCCAATACCCTCTGGATGCGCCCTTCCCCGATGTGGGTGAGCTCGGGCAAAACAGCTTTCGCAGCACCACCGATGAAATCAAGCGTAATGCCCGCGAACGTGGCCTGACGTTGCGCCAGGTAGCGCTGGAAGCCGCAACTCCCCGCCCACGCTTTCACGGTACGGCACAGCAGGTTGCCGATGGCCTGCAGCACTGGTTCGAAACCTTTGCAGCAGACGGTTTTATTATCCAGGGCGGTACGCCAGATACCTTCCCGCGTTTTGTCGATGAAGTGGTGCCCGTACTGCAAGCACGCGGCCTTTTCCGTACGGAATACCCGGGTACGACATTGCGTGAAAGTCTGGGTCTGACTTCGCCAGCTAATCAGTTCGCACCGCAATAAACCAATAACGATAAAAGAGACAACGCTATGCAGAAAACCCTATTACTCCTGGCGCTGGCGCTTAGCCCTGCCGCCTGGGCACAGAGTGTGACGATTAACGGTGCGGGCGTCAGCCTGGAGGCGAACAAGGCGCCGATCAATACCAAGATCAATCCGCAGGCGGTGGCCCAATTGCCGCAGGGTTATCACTTTGCCGTCCCTGGTAAATTCACCGTCGCGGTGTCAGCGCTCAATTCACCGCCGCTGACCGTGTTTGCCGAAGATAACAAAACGCTATTGGGCAGCGAGGTCGATATCGCCCGCCTGGTAGCGGATAGCCTGGGGCTGGAACTTAACGTCGTTCCGACTTCCTGGGAGGATTGGCCACTTGGCGTTTATTCCGGCAAATATGATGCCGCTATCAGCAATATTACCGTTACCAGGGAGCGCAAAGAGAGGTTCGACTTCGCCACTTACCGTAAAGACTCCCTCGGGTTCTACGTTAAGTCCGATAGCCCGATCAAGTCCATTGAGAAGGCAGAAGACATTGCCGGGCTGCGCATTATCGTCGGTTCTGGCACCAACCAGGAAGCCATTCTTCTGGCCTGGGATCAGGCAAATCAGCAGAAAGGGTTGAAGCCTTTTACCCCGATTTATACCAAAGACGACGCAGCCCAAACGCTGGCACTGCAGTCTGGGCGCGCCGACGCCTTCTTTGGCCCGAACGTGACTGGAGCCTGGAAGGCGGCACTCACTGGCAAAACCCGTCTGGCCGGGAGCGTGGACGGTGGCTGGCCAAAAGCGGCACATATCGCCGTGACGCTGAAAAAAGGCAGCGGCCTGGTAGCACCGGTACAAACCGCGCTGAATGGCGTTATCAACAATGGGGATTATGAAAAAGTGCTTAACCGCTGGGGAGAAGGCATTGAGCGCCTTTCGGCCTCCGAGATCAATCCGGCAGGATTAGGCGATTAAGGAGGCCACATGAGTGACATATTTCGTGATGTTTCGCCTGAAGCCAAAGAGTTGCAACCGATTATCAACGGGTTATTCGGCGAATATGCCGCCCGCTATGGCGACTATTTCTCCCGCGATGCCGAAGTGGAACTGGTGCAATGGTATCTGCCGCCGCAGGGGTTGTTTCTGGTGCTGGAGCGTGATGGCGAAATCATTGCGACCGGTGCTTACAAACCTTTTGACCCGCATACCGCAGAGCTGAAACGTATCTGGACACATCCGTCACTGCGCCAACAGGGCCTGGCGGGCCGTGTGGTACGGGAACTGGAACGTCGTGCCTTGCTGGCGGGTTATAGCCGCGTCTATCTCACCACCGGATTTCGCCAGCCGGAAGCCGTACAGCTTTATCTGGGACAAGGATACGAACCGCAGTTCGACGTTCACCGCGACCATGAAGAGTACAGCGTACCGCCCTATGACGGCCGCCTGCGTTTTATCAAAACGCTGACCTTCGCCAGTCAAAGCAATATCGCCTGAGGAGCCCACCGATGAATTCATCTTCCAGCATTAAAGTGGTTCCGGCGCGTTATCCGCTACGCACCGCTGGGGCCGTCGTGGCGCTTTTTGTATTGGCGATCGTCGTCCAGTCGATCGCCTTTAACCCTCGCTGGGAATGGGCGGTTTTTGCCCGCTGGTTCTTTGATCCGGTGATCCTCTCGGGGGTAGCGCAGACCTTGCTGCTGACGCTGCTAGGCACCGTACTCAGCCTGATCATCGGTGGTGCGCTCGCGCTATCGAGGCTATCGTCTTCATGGCTGTTAAACAGCCTGGCATGGGGCTATATCTGGCTGTTCCGTTCGCTACCGCTGATCGTGGTGCTGATTATTCTGTACAACTTTTCCTACCTGTACGAGCGGCTTTCCATCGGCATTCCCTTTACCGATATTGCTTTCGGCAGCTTTGCCACCATCAACGTGCTCGGCCAGTTTTCCACCGCAGTGGTGGGGTTAACGCTGGTACAAAGTGCCTATACGGCAGAGATCATTCGCGGTGGTTTTCTGGGTGTCGATCACGGTCAATATGAGGCCGCAGCTGCGCTAGGCTTACCCGCCTGGCGGCGTACCCTGCGTATTATTCTACCTCAGGCGCTGCGTACCATTCTGCCTGCCGGTTTCAACGAAATTATCAGCCTCGCCAAAGGGACCGCGATGGTTTACGTCTTAGCCATGCCTGAGCTGTTTTATACCATCCAGATGATTTACAACCGCACTCAGGAAGTGATCCCCCTATTGATGGTGGGTGCCGTCTGGTATCTGGCGATCACCAGCGTGTTATCGCTGTTGCAACACGTCGTCGAGCGCTGGTTGGCACGCAGCGAACGCCGCTCCGCCGTTAATCAGGAAGCGGGCAAACAGAACCCATCGCATCAGACTGCCCCAGCTGCACCGGAGGTGATCCATGTCCCCATCGCATAACACCCAAGGCCACATCTCCATTACCGGCGTCAGCAAGGTTTTTGGCCGTCATAAGGCTCTGGATAACGTTTCTCTGGAAATTCCACCCGGGTCGGTAACGGTGATCCTCGGGCCGTCCGGCTCAGGAAAGTCGACGCTGTTACGCACCATTAACCATCTGGAGCGCGTTGATGAAGGCTTTATTCAGATTGATGGCGACTACATCGGCTACCGTCTGTCGGGCGATAAGCTTTACGAACTGAAGGAGAAAGAGATCCTGCGTCAGCGCATCAACGTAGGGTATGTGTTTCAGAACTTCAATCTGTTCCCGCACCTCACCGTGCTGGAAAACCTGATTGAAGCCCCAATCGCCCATGGTCATCTGAACCGCCAGGACGCCATTAAGCAAGCGCTTGAACTGCTGGATGTGGTGGGCCTGCGCGATAAAGCCGATTCCTGGCCGCGTCATCTGTCTGGCGGCCAGCAGCAACGCATTGCGATTGCACGTGCACTGGCACTGCGCCCGCGCGTCATGCTGTTTGACGAACCCACCTCTGCACTGGACCCGGAACTGGTGGGGGAAGTGCTTGACGTTATCAAGAAGCTTGCCCGCTCCGGTACCACGCTGGTGGTGGTAACGCACGAGATTGGTTTTGCCCGGGAGGTAGCCGATCAGGTGGTGTTTATGGTTGATGGCAAGATCGTTGAACAAGGTCACAGCGAGGCGGTGCTCAAACGCCCGCAGCACCCACGCACCCGTCAATTCTTATCTAAAGTCCTTTAAGGGAAAAAATGAAATATACACTTCTGGCGCTGCTCTGGTTCAGTTCCGTCGCCTTGGCACAAGGGAATATCGATCTGGCTGCCAATGAACAACCGCTCCGCACAGCTAAAAATCCGCAGGCCATCGGTAAGATCCCAGCAGATTACCGCTTCGTAGAGCCAGGGACGCTGACGGTAGCCATCTCCGCGCTCAATTCACCACCGCTAGCGCTGTTGGCCAGCGACAATAAAACGCGCATCGGTAGCGATCCGGACATCGCGCGGCTGCTCGCCGACAGCCTGGGGCTAAAGCTGAAGCTGGTGCCAACCGCCTGGGAAGACTGGCCACTGGGGATCACTTCTGGCCGCTATGACGTTGCGCTAGTCAACATTGCCGTCACGGAACAGCGCAAGACCAAATTTGATTTTGCCACTTATCGCGCTGACTCACTGGCGTTCTCGGTCAAATCGACCAGCGATATTCAATCTATCAGTAAGCCCGAGGATGTGGCGGGGCTGCGGGTAATTGTCGGCTCCGGTACCAACCAGGAGAGAATTCTGCTGGGTTGGAATGAGCAGAATCAACGTGAGGGCCTGAAACCCGCACAGCCGATTTATCTGACCGATGACGCCTCCGGCAATCTTTATATTCAGTCTGGACGGGCAGATGTCATGTTCGGCCCGCAGTCGGTAGCCGCCTACAAAGCCGCGCTGACGGGCCAAACCCGCGTGGTCGGTCTGGGGCCAAAGAAAGCCTATGTGGCCACCACCACCAAAAAGGGCAACGGGCTGGTTCATGCCCTACAGGCTGCGCTAGACGGTACGATAGCGCAAGGTGAGTATCAACAGGTGCTGGCGCGCTGGGGTGAGCAAGGGGAAGGCGTTGCAGTATCCGAAGTCAATCCACCCGGGATCTCATACTAAGCCAAGTGGGCGCTGCATGCGGCGCCCCCTACGCTGGAACATGTTCGTCCCCTAAAAGTCAACATTGCCACTTTGTCCGTCACCCTCCCCCCACACAGCCCACACTTGACTTATTTTGTCTAATTTGTATTTTAAGGACATGCACACTTTTTTGATTATCGTCCCCGAAGGGGGCATGCTATTCGAGCCTACGGGCATTGCCGATATCCTGATGCAAGCCAACCGCTTGAGGCCGACGGATACCGCGCATCCACCGTATCGGGTGTCGATTGCCACGACCCAGGCGCACCGCGTGATCCATGGGGGCTCAGGGCTGAATCTACTGGCCGATCACCGTCTCACTGATCTTGACCCTACGCTGCCGCATGACACCATTATGATCACCGGCAGAGGTATGAGCGTTGAGGAAAGCGATATCGTCGTCAGTTGGCTGCGTCAGGCTGCGCCGTATGCACGGCGGATCGTATCGATTTGCGGCGGTGCGTGGCTATTGGCTCAGGCCGGTTTGCTTGATGGCCGCCGAGCCACCACACACTGGCGGCTACTTGAAGCGATGCAAGCTCAATTCCCCAATGTCCACGTTGAGAAAGGCCCGATTTATCTTCAGGACGGCAATATCTGGACCTCCGCTGGCGTCAGTTCAGGCTTCGACCTCACCCTGGCTTTAGTGGAAGACGATCACAGCTTCACGTTAGCGCGCGATGTCGCCCAAGACTTGGTGATGTTCTTGCGTCGCCCCGGAGGACAATCTCAGTTCAGCCGTTTTCTGCTCAGCCAAGCCAGCTCGCCTGGCCCAATCCGAGACCTGCAAACGTGGATACTGCAAAATCTGTCCGACGATTTATCCGTTGAAAGGCTGGCGGAACACGTTGCCATGAGCCCAAGGAATTTTACCCGCGTTTTCACCCGTGAAACCGGGATCAGCCCCGCCAAGTATGTGGAAGAAGTCCGCCTCGACGTAGCACGGCAACACCTGGAACAAAGCTCGGATAAGCTCGAACAAATCGCCACCGCCACGGGTTTTGGCAACAGCCTCAACCTGCGTCGCGTGTTTGAAAGAAATCTACAACTCACGCCGTCAGATTATCGAGAGCGTTTTCACGCTCGCAACATGTCCTAAATTGATTGTTATTTGTCATTTACGCCAAATCACCCACGCACTATTTTGGAACCAGATAACTCACCTAGGAGCACATCATGGTCAAAGTAGGCATTAATGGATTTGGTCGAATTGGCAGAAACGTACTGCGCGCCGCGCTGGGTCGCAATGACTTTCAGGTAGTGGCAATCAATGACCTGACCGACAGCAAAACCCTGGCTCATCTTCTGAAATACGACTCGCTGCAAGGCACATTGGCCGCCAGTGTTGAAGCCTCTGAAGGGCAGTTACTGGTGGATGGCCAAACCATCCACGTCTTCTCCGAGCGCGATCCAGGCGCTATTGCATGGAGCAGCGTGGGGGTTGATGTAGTCATCGAAGCCACCGGATTCTTCACCGACAAAGCCAAAGCTGAAGTACACATCACCAAGGGTGGCGCAAAACGGGTGATTTTATCTGCGCCCGGTAAAGACGATGACATCACGGTCGTGATGGGTGTCAACCATGAGAAATACGATCCCGCCTTGCATAAAGTGGTTAGCAACGGCAGCTGTACAACTAACGGTTTGGCACCGGCAGCACAGGTCCTGCACCAAAGCTTCGGTATTGAACATGGTTTGATGAACACCACCCATGCCTATACCAACAGCCAGGCCTTGCACGATCAACCTGAAAAAGATCTGCGCGGAGCCCGTGCCGCCGCACTGTCTATCGTGCCTTATTCTAGTGGCGCGGCGAAAGCGCTCGGTAAAGTGATCCCGGAATTGGACGGACGCCTGACCGGCTATTCACTGCGCGTGCCAGTGCCCGTGGTGTCGATTGTTGATCTGACCGTCACGCTCAAACGTGATGTGACGGTAGAAGAAGTGAACGCGGCATTTCGCAAAGCGGCAACCTCAGGACCCTTGCAAGATATCTTGGGCTACAGCGATGAGCCTTTGGTATCGAGCGACTATCAGGGTGACCCACGGTCATCAATTATCGACGGGCTGTCTACGTTGGTCATTGGCGGCAATCTGGTGAAGATCCTCGCCTGGTATGACAACGAATGGGCTTTCTCTAACCGTCTGGTTGACCTGGCTGTTTTGATGGATCAACGCGGTTTGTAATTTCTCTAAGCGGGCGCTCTATGCAGCGCCCCTTCTCGCCCCCCCTCCTCTCCATCCGCTCCACAAACCAGCCAATGAATTTTAGCGAGGACCAGACAGAAAAGCGCCAGCCATCGGCTAGACTTTAACTTGTCAGTGTAATACTGCTGGTACGATACCTATAAAGAGAAAAATTACTTCATAAACAGAATACTATGGGTCATTACTCATCAAAGGAGCACGCTATGCGGATGTTTCTTGCAGTGGTCTGGACAGGGCTGTTATTACTAACCATGCCAACTCATGCAGCAGAACCGGAACCCAGTACCGGGAGGGTCTCGGGTTGGTGGAATTCTTTAACCAGCGGAGTCGCACAAACCTGGGAGGATCCGCAATACCACGATTTGTATCTCCCCTTTATCAGTTGGCACGCCCGCTTTATGTACGACAAGGAAAAAACGGATAACTACAATGAGATGCCGTGGGGCGGTGGCTTTGGGATCTCCCGCTATAACGAAGAGGGAGACTGGAGCGCCCTGTATGCCATGATGTTTAAAGACTCCCATAATGAATGGCAGCCGATTGCCGGCTATGGCTGGGAAAAGGGCTGGTATCTGGATCAGAATCAAGATTTCCGCCTTGGGCTTGGAGTGACGGCGGGGATCACCGCACGCCGGGATTTCGGTAACTACATTCCATTGCCTATCGTGCTGCCACTGTTCTCCGCTGGCTATAAGCAGGCAACCGTTCAGTTCACCTATATCCCCGGAACCTACAACAACGGCAACGTGCTGTTTGCCTGGTTACGCTTTAGTTTTTAATAACCGGGGATTTATGGCGGGTAGAAAAAGGCCCATTTACTCATTTAAATGGGCTTTCTTTCGAGCAACTTACAACACACTGACCGTTCCGGTCTTACCATCCAGCCGAACACGCATGCCGTTTTCCAAACGGGTCATCACGCCCTTGACGCTCATTACGGCGGGCAGTTGCAGCTCACGTGCCGTTACTGCCCCGTGAGATAGCGGCCCGCCGCTTTCGGTAATGACGCCACTGGCACGATAAAACAGCGTCGTCCAGGCCGGGTTGGTGGTGCGCGCCACCAGGATCGCCCCTTTGGGGAATAGGGCAAAATCTTCCGGGCTGTGGATCAGGAACACGTCGCCCTCAATGGTGCCGGGGCTACCCGCCAAGCCTTTCAACTCGTTGCCGGTCGGGATGTCTTCCGGATTGGCCTGCTCGCCGAAATTCCACGCTGGGCTTTGCCGCTTAGCCTGTTGCCAGCCCACCTTGTTATCTCGCACCGCGTGTGCCAGTGGTTCAAACCGATCCTGCCTCACCGCTTCATCAATCACGTTGAACGGTGCGAAGTAGATGTCGCTGGCCTCGCTCAATACCCCACGCGCCACCAGTCTTTCCCCCACCTCTTTGATCCCTTTGCGGAACGGCAACGTCAGGCGCGTGGTCTGGTAATGCTCCAGATCGTCCAGGTAGGTATAAACTCGGGCCAGACGGATCACTTCTTCAATAAAATAACGCATCCCTTCCGGGGCCTGGCTCAAAAACTGGTGCTGTGCCGCCGAGGCCGCCAACTTGGCATTCAACGCCTGTCCAGCCAAATCTTCATCGGCCAGCTCCACCAGCATATTCAACTGATCGAGCACGATATGCGGTGCCTCCAGCCAGGTTGGATAGTAGGCATCAAAGTCCAGCTCACGGTGACCATGGCGCTGCAGGAACTGCGTCAGCTGTGCCTCA
Organism: Serratia sp. ASV30; assembly: GCF_016428815.1. Lineage (NCBI taxonomy): Bacteria > Pseudomonadati > Pseudomonadota > Gammaproteobacteria > Enterobacterales > Yersiniaceae > Serratia > Serratia sp. ASV30. The sequence goes on from NZ_JAELTL010000008.1 coordinate 57,791, forward strand.
AATACCGGGTAGGCGTGCAGTTGATTGACCAACTCTCTTGAAGGCAACTGTTCAAACGCCTGCTGCAAGGCCACGTCATTGCGTATCTGCCGGGAAAGCTCCCAAAGCTCCGCATTCACCTGCCCGGTTTTGGTATCGGAAACCGACAGCAGCAGGTCAAACATCGCTTTGGCCTCCGTTGGCGCCAGCGACATGTTCAGGATCTGGTAGAGCACGGCATACAATGTGCGCTGAGTTAGTGAAATGGCAATATTAGGCAGGAAGTAGCGTTTACCAGCATCGCGCACGTTCAGTACGTATTGCCAACACTCATCCAGTTTGCGGGCAGAAAGGTCTTCACGTAGCAGTGCACCGATCTCTAACAGGTAGGTATCCAGATCGCGCATCCAGAAAACAGGTAACTCCTGAACCCAAGAGTAGCGCCTGGCCAGCTCAGGGAGTGCCACCTGCAGTTGTTCGATAGAGCTGATGCCCCCCGGCATGCCGCCCGCATAGAGCTCTACCGCATTTTGATTGCCATAAATATAGAAATTCTTGATAGCAAACCACTTACCACCAAAGTGCGGCAGGCCCATCAACTCAAAGGAAAAGTTCAGCGATTCATGGAAACCCTCTTCGGCCAGATCCCAGGTCAGCGGGGTCACCGCATTGGGGAAGCGCTCTGCGGACTCATCACGCGTCCAGCGTTCAGGTACATAGGTCACTGGCCGTGATTGCAGCAGATAGCAGTCTCCGGCAGAAAACGCCCACTCGATGTCCTGTGGAAAACCAAAGAATGTCTGCGCCTGCCGGGCCATTTTTGCCACCATCTGGCACTGGGCATCGGTCAGCGAGGGTTGCCCCATCTGCTCGGCAGAGAGTGCCAGATGCTTAACCCCTTGAGTATCCTTGAGGATAATCTCGCGTTTGTGCCCGATATTGCGCTCCACCACAGTAAAGTCTGGTAGCGCTACGCGGAACTCATCGATTTCCTGCTCTCCCCCGACCACCGATTCGCCCAGCCCAAAGCAGGCATTAATCAGCACCCGGTTCAGATCGCCCTGCACAGGATCGATCGAGAAAGCGACCCCCGCACTGTCTGCTGCCGTCATCTCCACCATCTTCTGTACCACCACCGCCATTGAGGCATCCAGGTGGGCAAGACCCAGGCGAGAGCGATAAAGCATCGCATGCTCATGCCACAAGGAGGCGTAACAATCCCGTAGCGCTGTGAGGGTTTCTGCCATTCCATGTATATTGAGGAAAGTATCGTGCTGCCCGGCAAAGGCGGCGCCTGGCAAATCCTCAAAGGTGGAAGACGAGCGTACGGCAACTGCCCAGTGCTCCTCCCCCATTGCCTGCAACCGTTCGACAATCGGCTGCGACAGCGCCTCATCAATAGGTTGTGCGCGAATCAGTTGCTGAATACTCTGACTCTGCGCGGCGACATTGTCACTCTGCTGCAAAATAGCGGCGATCTGTGATTTTAGAGGGGCGAGAAACTGGCGGTATGCCCCGCTGGTAACGATAAACCCTGGGGGGACCGGTAAACCACCAGCGGTAAGGCGTGCCAGACAGGCACCTTTCCCCCCGCTCAGTTGCAGCTCGGTGGCACGGACATCGGAAAAGACCAACGTAAAATCTGTTGCTACGTGCATGTGCTATATCCTTAGCGTGGCATCGTGACGAAAATAACCGCAGTTGCGCAACCACGCCAGCACCGAGCTGGCGAGTAATGTCCCCGCCATCAGATCGATGCCATAGTGGTAGCGCAGATAGAGCGTTGCCAAGACCAGTCCGGCAACAACGGGGAAGATCAGCAAGGCTATCCAGCAGTGCCGCTGCAATAGCAGATAGCCGAGAATATACAGGCTGATACCGCAGTGCAGGCTGGGGAACACATCCATCCCGGTCCCTCCCTGTGCAACCAGGCCCACCAGAAAACCAGTGATCGCGCCCCCAAGCGGCGGATAGGTAAAGAGTTCGGGGAATTGCAGGTAAGGGCCAGCGGCAGGGATCAGGCCATAGCCGATAAAACCAAACAGATACATCAGCATCAAACCATAGAAGAAGCCACGGCTGGCCTGCGTTTTACGCTTAACGGCATAAACGATCACTGGCACCAGTATCAGCAGGTAAAAGGCGAGATAACACAGGCTCAGGATTTCCGAAAGCCAGTAATTTTCGAGCACGCGGACTCGCTCAGTCGCGCCAACGCCTGCAAACAGTGCGCGGTCTAACGCCAGTAACTCGGTATCAAAGGATCTCTGTGTCACCAGGTGGATCGCCTTGAATAGCGGAAAAACCAGCCAACTGCAGGCAAACTGGATCACCCCAAGCCAACTTTTCCAACGTTCCGAACGGGAATAGGTGGCTTTGAACAGCAAACACAGGGCAAACAGGCCAAACGCACCGGGGATAATAAACTGGCGGTCCCCCAGGCGGATGGCGCTAACTATCCCGGCCATCAAGATCAGAGCAATCACCCCAAGGTAGCAGCGATAGCTGAACCTCACGCCATGCTTGGCTGCCCCTGGATAAGGTTCGATACGACTATTCAAGCTTTGCCTCCTGCAAATTTACCCCGCCGCAGCCATCCTAACGCGGCCGCACCATAAAGCAGCAACAACCAAGGATAAAACATCACGGCTATCAACAAACAGGGGAGCCAAACCAGCGCCATGGCGAAACCACCAGCAAGGCGGAAAAAGGTGGTGGTATTGCGGCCATCGGCGCGGCGCCCTGTCAACCAGCCAGCAAGCCACACCGGTAACAGAGTGAGGATGAACAGCCGCCATAACAGCTGATCCCATAAAGAATGAGTTACCTGCGGGGCAGCGACAACAGGCTCACTTAACGTCTGCTGCTCTGCCTGCTTAAACGCCCGTGCGAAAGAATCCCCATCACGGAGAGAATTCCAGGCCTGCGCTTCCACCTGAGCCAGCATATGTTCATCACGGCAGTTAACAGAGACGCTGTCCAACGCCTGGCTCAGGCACTGTTGAATACTCTGCTCCCACTCTACTGCGCTGACATCGCCCTGCTCAGGCAGAACCAGAGGTTCACCCACCATCAGTTCGACGCCAGAGCCAACGCGATCCGGAGCCCGATAGAAGCAACCGGCAACCACTACCTGAAAACGACATTTATCCTGCATCAGCCGCCGGATAATTTTCGCCGCTCCAGGATAATAGGGTTGCGGCCCTGGCCCCCATTCGCTGGTACCTTCGGGGAAGACGATCACACTGCCTCCCTGCTTAAGATGAGCGATAGCATGCACAATAGGGTTCCCCGCCTGAGCGCGGCTATAACCATAACGCTGGCGATCCTTATCACGAACGACTGGGATCCCTGCGAACATTAACCGCAGAAAGCGCGAGCGCAGCAGTTGAACCGAGGTGAGAAACTGCGCGACGGGCAAAAGTTGGTTGAATACCCAACCGTCCGTCGCTCCGTTGCGATGGCTGGCTAGCAGCAGCGTTGGTATCTTGCCGTCCAACGGATCGATACGTTGCCCGTTCGGCGTCATGAATTTCAGGGAAGAATAGTAGAAGTGCACTAGCAAGCGGGCAACACAGCGGTGCCAAAGCGAGAGTGGCTGCCCTGGCGTAAAACGTAAATAGCCAGGTGTCTGGCTGGAAGCTCCCTGCTCCATATCCCTATGTCTCCCTAGGTCAAACGCACCGCGCCCATCAACCAGACGCCATGCCTACTTCTGAGCCCGCCCTTTGCAGACTCAGCGCTCCATCATAGCTGGACACAATCAGCTTTAACAACAGAAACCTCATGGAGATAAACGCTATCCTGGCACCCAATCTGCTCCATTTATTATCCAAGCGGGCGCAGTATGCAACGCCCCAACGCCACGAGCCGATTACGGTTTTGTCAGCAATAAAGGTCCCTGAGACTTATAGCGACTTCACACAAGTGCAGTTGCAGATAGATTCATTCGGCCAACGCTTTACGCTATGCTGGGGTATCGCAAGAACCGAGGAAAAACAATGAATACCCCTAACAATACGTCGCTGACTGCCCTGCAAGCCCTCGACCAACTCGAAGTTCTGTATGACGCATCGGTCAACGCCTTGCGCGCTGCCATCAAACAATTTATCGCGGATGGTACCCTACCCGAGGCGCAGGCCCGTGCCTCGGGGCTGTTTTCCTACCCGGAACTACGTGTACGCTGGGATGGTGAACACCCCGATCATCCAAGAACTCGCGCCTATGGCCGTTTTACCCGGCCTGGCAGCTACACCACCACCATCACCCGGCCGCAGCTGTTCCGCCCTTATCTTGCCGAACAGCTAGCAATGCTGACCAGTGAATATGCCGCCGTGATCGAAGTCGTTCCCTCTCAACAAGAGATCCCCTTCCCTTATGTGATTGACGGCTCCGATCTGGCCTTGGACAGAACCATGAGTGCCGGGCTTACCAAGCATTTCCCCACCACCGAACTGGCGCAGATTGGCGATGAAAATGCAGACGGCCTGTCTCCTTTTGCCAACCATTTTCCACTCTCCCATTTCGACGCACTGCGGACCGATTTCTCACTGGCCCGCCTGCGGCATTACACCGGCACGCCAGTGGAACATTTTCAGCACTTTGTGTTGTTTACCAACTACACACGCTATGTTGATGAGTTTGTCCGCTGGGCGTGTAGCCAGATCGCCGATCCGGCCAGCCCCTATATCGCACTGTCTTGCGCTGGCGGGAACTTTGTGACGGCAGAAACGCCAAATCCAGAGCAGACAGTGTCCGATCTGGCCTGGAAGAACCACCAGATGCCCGCCTATCACCTGATCGCCAACGATGGCCAGGGGATCACGCTGGTCAATATCGGTGTTGGCCCTTCCAATGCCAAAACCATCTGCGATCACCTGGCAGTGCTGCGGCCCCATGCCTGGCTGATGATTGGCCACTGCGGCGGCCTGCGAGAAAGCCAGTCGATTGGCGATTACGTGTTGGCCCACGCCTACCTGCGTGACGATCATGTCTTAGATTCAGTTCTGCCACCGGATATCCCAATCCCAAGCATCGCGGAAGTTCAGCGCGCGCTGTATGACGCCACCAAAACGGTAAGCGGTATGCCGGGAGAAGCGGTAAAACAGCGGTTACGCACCGGTACGGTGGTCACCACCGACGATCGCAACTGGGAGCTGCGCTATTCGGCTTCCGCGCTGCGCTTTAACCTCAGCCGCGCCGTCGCCGTCGATATGGAAAGCGCCACCATCGCGGCACAGGGTTATCGCTTCCGGGTGCCTTATGGCACGTTGCTGTGCGTATCTGATAAACCGCTACACGGAGAGATCAAACTGCCAGGCCAGGCCAACCGTTTCTACGAAGGCGCGATTTCTGAACACTTGCAGATCGGGATTTGTGCCATCGACCTGCTGCGGGCTGAAGGTGAACATCTGCACTCACGCAAACTGCGCACCTTCAACGAGCCTCCGTTCCGCTGATACAAAGGACTGGCGCCGCATGCGGCGCCCCTACAGCGCCAAAGCCAGCACTCGCGTCGGCTGATGATGGCTGGCGGTAATTTCCAGCAGGATTTCCCTCACCGCTCCCGCCGCCGCAGTGAGCGGCTTTTGGCCGCAAACCACCAACGCCAGCGGTACCGAAAGCGCTGGCGCATTGAGACGGATCATCCAAGCCTTGGCTGGGCCGATCGTCGCCCTGGCAAGCGACTCTGGCAGGATCGTCGCCCCCATTCCACTAGCGATAGCGGCGCAAAGCATACTGTGGGATTCGATCTCACCAATGACATTCGCCGTGAGTTGGCGCAGCGCCAGAGCCTCATCAACCAGGTCGCGCATCACGTCCCCCTCCCGCGGCAAGAACAGATTAAACCGGCTCACCGCCGATAAATCGATGCTGTTGCCCGGATGAGGGATGCTTCTTGCTGCGACCAGATACAAATCTTCTTTTGCCAACGCAGTGACGCTAAGGTTCGGCGGCATGTTCTGCCCGTACATGACCGCCATATCCAGAGCCTGCGTCGCCACCTGTTGGCTCAACGTATTGCCGATATTTTCATGCAGGCTCAGCAAAATCCCAGGGTGCCGATCGCGTACCGCTTGCAACAGCGGCAGCGCCAACTGCGAGGCCGCACTACCTTGCACCAGGCCGACCGCCACCTGCCCAGCCAGCGTTTCCCCACTGCTGATCACCGCTTGTTGGGCCTGCTCGCACTGCTGAAGAATGGTTTGCGCATGCGCATAAAGAATATTGCCGGCCTCCGTGGGCATCACTCCTCGTTTGGTTCGGATCAGCAATTGCTGTTTCAGTTCCCCTTCCAGGGTGGCAACTTGCTGGCTCAGCGCAGGCTGCGCAATATGTAACACCTCCGCCGCCTGAGTCAGGCTGCCGATATCGACGATCTTTACGAAATACTTCAAGCGTCTGAAATTCATCGTGGCTCCTACCTGCGGTTAACTGCGTTCAATATCAACTACTGCAACTACAGCAAAAAACGGGCCAGGCAGAACAAGCGGTGTGTTATCAGTCTAATTGATTAAAAAATAATGAAAGTTAACGATAAGATGGGAATGGATGAAGAGGTAAAACCGGGTTCTGCACCACACTGGGGCATTGCCAGTCCCCAGCATGGTTCAGATAGAAAAAAACCCGCCAATCATCTGGCGGGTTTGTTATAGGGTTATGGAGCTTTTTGCTCGGAGGCCGGTATTACATCCAGGATGCGTACGTTATAGACCATGGTCGCGCCCGGTGGAATATCCGGTGCCATGCCTTTCTCGCCATAGGCCAGTTCAGGTGGCACCACCAGCGTCATGTTACCGTGGTTCTTCAACTTGCCTAGCGCTTCACGGAACAGCGGTGGATAGGCGCTCAGCGGCTGCGAAATTGACGTCCCGGCCAGATCCATATCCTTGATCACTTTACCGTCGGTCAAGCTCTCTTTAACCACCACGGCGACGGTATCCCCCTCACCAATCACGCTATCGCCAACATAGTCGATGCGGTAATAGAAGCCTTGCTTAGACTGAACAACGCGTGGCTGCTTCTTGAACTTATCGATATAGCTGCTGCCTTGCTTTTCGTTCTGCTGTTTGATCTTTTTATGCTGATCGTTCAGCTCCAACTCACTTTCATACAAGGCTTTGGCAATCTGTTCTTTGGCCAGTTTGGTCTGGCCATTGATCACATCGGTTACCCCTGCCAGTGCCAGTTGGCGGTTCACGTCTACACCCTGCGTCTTTTTGCTGTTGAGCAAATCCAGGATGTCATTACCCAACGCGGTACCGATCGCATAATCGCGTTTTTCCACCTGCGTTTTAGGCTCCGTGACCACGGACGTGCCAGCCGTTTGCTTTTTCTCGGCTGCAGTCAGCTTTTGCTGCAGTTGGGCGAGATCCTGCGCCTTCTGCTCATTATCTTTGGTTTGTGCCGCCAACTGCTCTTGCAGCTTGGCGCTCTCCTGCTGACTTGCCTGCTGCAACTGGGCGATCTGCTGGGCTTTCTGCTCGCTGTCTTTGGTCTGAGTTGCCAACTGTTCTTGCAGCTTCGCACTCTCCTGCTGACTCGCCTGCTGCAACTGGGCTATCTGCTGGGCTTTCTGCTCGCTGTCTTTAGTCTGAGCAGCTAACTGCTCCTGCAGCTTGGCGCTCTCCTGTTGACTCGCCAGTTGCAACTTGGCGATCTGCTGCGCTTTCTGCTCGCTGTCTTTAGTCTGAGCAGCTAACTGCTCTTGCAGCTTGGCTCTCTCCTGCTGACTCGCCTGCTGCAACTGAGCAATCTGCTGGGCTTTCTGCTCACTGTCTTTGGTTTGAGCGGCTAACTGCTCCTGCAACTTCACCAATTCCTGCTGGCTTTGCTGGAGTTGTTTAACCTGCTGAGCCTTCTGATCGTTATCTTTGCCATAAACCGTCAACTGTTCTTGCAGCTGCTTTATCTGCTGCGCTTTCTGTTCACTGTCTTTGGTCTGCACGGTCAGTTGGTCTTGCAGTTTCGCCAACGTTAGCAGCTCTTGCTGCAATTTCTTCATTTGCTGAGCTTGTTGCACGAAATCTTTGTTATTCAGCGCCAATTGCTCCTGCAACTGCTTGGCCTGTAGCGCTTTTTGTTCGCTATCCTTGGCCTTTGCAGCCAGTTGAGCCTGCAACTTGGCCAACTCTTGCTGGCCTTGCTGGAGTTGCTTCACCTGCAGGGCTTTCTGCTCATTATCCTTACTGGAAGCGGCTAACTGTTCCTGCAGTTGTTTGACCTGCTGCACTTTCTGCTCGCTGTCCTTGGCCTGAGTAGCTAACTGAGCCTGCAGCTTGACCAGCTCTTGCTGGTTTTGTTGCAGCTGTTTCAGCTGTTGCGCTTTCTCATCATTGGCTTTGGTTTGTGCGGCTAGTTGCTCTTGCAGCTTGCTACTGGCCTGTTGCAACTGTTTCACCTGCTCGGCTTTTTGCTCGCTGTCTTTGGTCTGGATAACTAGCTGTGCCTGCAACTCTGCGACGGTTTGCTTATTTTGTTGCAGCTGCATCACTTGCTGCGCTTTCTGCTCATTATCTTTGGTTTGCGCGGTCAACTGCTCCTGCAGCCTGGCGCTGGTCTGCTGCAGTTGCTTCACCTGTTCGGCTTTCAACTCACTGTCTTTGGTCTGAGCGGCAAGCTGTTCTTGCAGTTTTGCCAACGACTGTTGGTTTTGCTGCAGCTGTTTCAACTGCTGGACTTTTTCGTCAAGGTTCTGGGTTTGCGCGGTCAGTTGCTCCTGCAACTTGGCGCTCGCCTGTTGCAGTTGCTTCACCTGTTCGGCTTTCTGCTCGCTGTCTTTGGTCTGGGCAGCCAACTGTTCTTGCAGTTTCGCCATCGCCTGTTGGGTCTTCTGCTCGTTCTCTTTGCTGCGCGCCGCTAACTGATCTTGCAACTGTGTAACCTGCAGGGCCTTTTGCTCACGCTCTTTGGTCTGGGCAGCCAACTGTTCCTGCAGCTTCGCCAACGCCTGCTGGTTTTGCTGTAGCTGTGTAGCCAACTGGGCTTTTTCATCGTTAACTTTGGCTTGTGCCGTCAACTGCTCCTGCAACTTGGCGCTCGCCTGTTGCAACTGCTTCACCTGTTCAGCTTTATGCTCGCTGTCTTTGGTCTGGGCAGCCAGCTGTTCTTGCTGTTTCGCCATCGCCTGTTGGGTCTTCTGCTCGTTCTCTTTGCTGCGAGCCGCTAACTGATCTTGCAGTTGTGTTACCTGCAGGGCCTTTTGCTCACGCTCTTTGGTCTGGGCAGCCAACTGTTCCTGCAACTTCGCCAACGCCTGCTGGTTTTGCTGTAGCTGTGTAGCCAACTGGGCTTTTTCATCGTTAACTTTGGCTTGTGCCGTCAACTGCTCCTGCAACTTGGCGCTCGCCTGTTGCAGTTGCTTCACCTGTTCGGCTTTCTGCTCGCTGTCTTTGGTCTGGGCAGCCAGCTGTTCTTGCAGCTTCGCCATCGCCTGTTGGGTCTTCTGCTCGTTCTCTTTGCTGCGCGCAGCCAGTTGATCTTGCAGCTGTGTTACCTGCAGGGCCTTTTGCTCACGCTCTTTGATCTGGGCAGACAATTGTTCCTGCAGCTTCGCCAACGCCTGCTGGTTTTGCTGTAGCTGTGCAGCCAACTGGGCTTTTTCATCGGTAGTTTTGGTTTGAGCCGCGATCTGTTGCTCTTGCAGCTTGGCGCTCGCCTGTTGCAGTTGCTTCACCTGTTCGGCTTTCTGCTCGCTGTCTTTGGTCTGGGCAGCCAGCTGTTCTTGCAGTTTCGCCATCGCCTGTTGGGTCTTCTGCTCGTTCTCTTTGCTGCGCGCAGCCAGTTGATCTTGCAGCTGTGTTACCTGCAGGGCCTTTTGCTCACGCTCTTTGGTCTGGGCAGACAACTGTTCTTGCAGCTTCGCCAACGCCTGCTGGTTTTGCTGTAGCTGTGCAGCCAACTGGGCTTTTTCATCGGTAGTTTTGGTTTGAGCCGCGATCTGTTGCTCTTGCAGCTTGGCGCTGGCCTGCTGCAACTGCTTAATTTGTTGGGCTTTCTGCTCGCTGTCTTTGGTTTGGGCAGCCAGCTGTTCTTGCAGCTTCGCCATCGCCTGCTGGTTTTTTTGCGCCGATTCTTTGTTGCGCGTCGTCAGTTGATCTTGCAGCTGTTTGACCAGTTGGGCTTTGTATTCACTGTCTTTGGTCTGGGTGGCTAACTGCTCTTGCAGCTTCGCCAACGCCTGCTGATTTTGCTGCAGTTGCTTGGCCTGCTGGGCTTTTTCATCGCCAGTTTTAGCATACGCCGTCAGTTGCTCTTGCAACTTGGCACCAGCCTGCTGCAACTGTTTCACCTGCTCAGCTTTCTGCTGGCTGTCTTTGGTCTGGGCAGCCAGTTGCTCCTGCAGCTTCGCCATCGCCTGCTGGGACTTCTGTTCATTCTCTTTGCTACGGGCTGACAACTGGTTCTGCAGTTGGGCAATGGCCTGTTGATTTTGCTGTAACGTTTGCTGCAGTTGCTTGATCTGTTGCGCTTTTTGTTCGTTATCTTTGGTTTGCGCTGCCAATTGTTGCTGCAATTGCGAACTGTTACGTTGCTCCTGCTGTTGCAGCTTCATTTGCTGCATCTGACGCTCGCTTTCCTTGGCCTGTGCGGCAAGCTGCTGCTGCAGCCGCGCATTTTCACGTTGGCTTTGCTCAATGGCCTGTTGCAGACGCGCCAACTCTGCTGAAGAACCCGCTGACTGAGATTGCGCTTTACGCAACTGTTCAAGAGCCGCTTCCTGGCTGGTGACTTTGGCTTTCAGCTGATTGATGGTTGCCTGCAGCGTCTTCATCTCGCGAATACGCTCACTGCCCCTCTCATCCGCCGACTTTACCAGTGCGTTAGGTTTGCTGCCGGCAGGCTTACTACTTTTGGGTCTTGCAGGTTCTGCTGTATCCAGTTGGGAAGGCGTCAGAAACAGGAGTGCCGGAGCCTCATCCACCTGGCGTGTGATCGCGTCCAGTGAATTCAACGCATGGGCATCGGGATTAACCGCCTCCTCAGCCCTTACGACTCCTAGCGGCAACGCCAACGTCAACAAGGCACCGCAATATATCCTGCGTTTCATTTCACGCTTTCCCCTCTCTGGATCAGGCCTTGCAGGACATCACGTTCGATCTCGGCACATAACTGATTGGTCTTGTATTTGTACAACGCATCAAGAGTGTCTTTGGTTGTCGAATTGACATCGCCGCGCACCGCGCTATAAACCGAGGCATTGTTCACCAGACGGTTAAAGTTGGCCTGTTTGACCGCGTAAGCCTTCGGATTAACCTGCTTGAGTGAGGCCAACTCGCTTTGGCAAAGGCCAATCTTGCTGGTTTTGGTTTCTGCGGCAACCGGTTGTGGTGGCGGGGACACGCTGATCTGCTGAGGGGGAGCTTGTACGGTGGTCGCTGGCGAGTCTTCTTGCGAACGGGTCTGTGCGGTTTTCTGGCATCCTGCCAGCAATAAACCACTGCACAGTATTACGCCTAAACAGAGGTTCTTTTGGGTGCTTATCATCGAAAATTCCTTTCAAAAAATTCCGTTACCGATAGGTCAACTCAGACAAGATCGGTTATATCCTGGATAAATAATATGTGCACTTTTCAGCAATGATATAGGGGAGGCTCTTCAGTAGCAAACATTCACTGGAGCTATACTATGGCCGCTCATTGCCCTACTCTTGCAACGTTCGCCATGGTCTATTGACTTAACGAATACTGAGCCGGGTTTCCTCGATGACCTGCATAGCGCAATAATGCGCCGCAACTTGCCAGCGATTTAACCTACCCACGACGTTTATGAAGTGCAAAATAATACTGGTATTTTGTATATCCAGCAACTCTACAAGCGAGCCTGAACGCCGAGTTGCGGGGCAAAAACGGCGTTAGTCGCCAGGAAGGATAAGGATACGCTCCGGTATGCAACAGCATCCACTCTGATCCCCCGGTAAAGAAAACCGCAAAAAATCAAAATAATATACATTAAAAACAATTAGATAGATTAATTAATGACGATATCCGCCGCTATGCTTCTGCCCGTCATTTTTCCGAATAAAGATGACTATTAACCATGATAAAAAATAGATGTTTATATTATTAAAAATGCATTTTTTGGCGATTTACTCCACACGTGCCCGGATGATTTTCTATAACGACAGCACGAACCAAAGATTTATCCGAGGCATTCTGATTGTTGTGTTAAAAATACGGGGTTTGATGATAATCCTTAAGCTGGCTCCCCCATCGATTATTAGGAACAATCCCCGCAAATTACAGGAAATATCTTAGCAAAAAATCTCATTTCCTCGCTTTATTATTAGGAATTTTCTCGGTCTTGCTCTTTAAAATATCCACACCTCGCAAAAATTCGGGATTAACTCACAAAATGTGTTCGGCCTACATTGATAGTGGACTGCCTGCCAGTGATAAAGTTTAAGCTGCTGGAAAATAAGCCGATTTGCTCATAACCTCGACAAACGGAACTTTTGTGCATTTTCATGCTTTACAAGCCCCATCGGCACCGCTATTATTCGCCCCGTTCACACGATTCCTCTGTAGTTCAGTCGGTAGAACGGCGGACTGTTAATCCGTATGTCACTGGTTCGAGTCCAGTCAGAGGAGCCATATTTAGAAAAGCCCGCTTAGGCAACTAAGCGGGCTTTTTGCTGTTTAAACACCGTGTGACTCAATCGTCATAAGGTTCGCCGAGCGTGAGCATCAAGCGGTTGGCCCAGGCAAAGAAGGCCGTAGCCTGCACCAGGTCCAACAGTTCCAGTTCGCCCAACCCTTGTTCACGTAACGCAGCCAACTGAGCCGCATTGGCCTGCGGTGGCGTAGCCGAAAGCGCGGCGGCAAAGTCTATTTGCGTACGCCAATCCTCACCCTGCCCTTCGCTCAAGTTCCCTCCCGGTGCGATATCCAGCAGGCGCTGCACCTCTTCTGCCCTTTTGGATAACTGCGCCGCTTTACGCGCATGCACCGAGGCACAGTAAATACAGCCGTTCACCTTGCTGGCCACCGCCGCAGCCAACTCCCGATCCTGGCGGGCCAAACCGCCAGCGGTGTAGAAAATGGCCCGATCCGTGATGGTTCTCTGTTCCAACACCGCATGATCGCGAGCCAGCAAACGGAAATAGTCGGAATCCGCGTGGCCGAACTTGCTCAGCAAGGCTTTTCCCGGCTCGTCAAACGCCTCCAAGGATTTAGCCGCAATCCAGGGTTCCCATCCCAACTCCTGTCTGGTGAACGCTGGCGGTGCATTGCGACCACTGGCTGTATGACTCGCGGTGCGCCAGGCCGAGGCTCGGACAGGAGCACGACCGCTGGTCGCTACCGGTAATCCTGCCAGCAAGCGGTAGCCGAACAACAGACGGCTCTGGAAACTGACAAAGGCGATCAGTTGTGAAAGCGTGACAATGTCATCCAACGACCACCCCGCCTGTTGCAGAGCCTGTAAGTGTTTGGCTTCGGCCCCGGCAGGCTTGAAGGCCAGGCGTTCTGCATGATCCAATGCAGCCTGCAAACGTGGGCCGTCTGCGGGCTGAGCTTGCTGCAGTTGGGCATAATGCGCCGCCAACTGCCGATCGCCGTGCCATTCACTGATACGTTGTGCCAACAGCAGGCGCTCCGCAATCCCGAAATCGCCCACATCCTGTGGCGCAAACAGCCGCTGATAGCTGGCCTCAATCCCGTCGGTGGCCGCCTGACGTGTTGCTCTGGCCTGTGCCAAAGGAGAGTCTGGGGCGATTTCAGCCAGTCTGGTCAGGTGATCCTGGGTATCGGTCATACGTTTTCCTCTGCGTGATGTGAATAAGCCAACGTGGCAGGATTGCGCCGCTGCCAGCCCAGTGCCGGTGCAACGTCGCGAGCAATCAGCTCAATGGAGCGCAAAATATAGGCGTGTGGCGGATCGATAGAGTGCACCTGAAATGCCAAATCGGTGACGCGGGCCAGCGCGCTATCGCGTTGCAACGAGGCGATCACCTGTTCTGGCGTACCGAGATGCACGTCAAAAGCGCGGATCAGACCGTCGAGCGACTCATCCTGCACCTGATGCCCACTGGCGCGTAAACGCTCCAATCCACGGCTAAGCCCCTGTGCAGCAAAATCCCGTGCACGGCTCTGATCTTCAGTCACAAAAGCGGTACGCGATCCCATGATGCGGGGCTCCACCCCAGGCGGCAGCGCGGCAAGATAGGCGTCAATAATCGGATTTTGCAGCTCATCAAGTGGCGTATCCGGGGCAGTTAGTGGCCTGGGTTGAGTGCGTGACAGCATCAGCCCATCCCCAGCCTTACCAGCCCGGATCCCACCTTCAACCGAGAAGGTGGCTTGCCAAACGCGTTTTTTCAATTGGGGAGCGGCCGGATAGAGACGGTTGGCCGCGTTGCCGAGCGCTTCGCCGCCCCAGGCATCCAGCAGAATGCGTAAATTATCGTTAAACGCCGCATTACGCCGCTCGGCATCAATACCAAAAGCGCTAAACGAAGACGGTGTTCCTCCTGCCGCCAGCCCCACTTCCAACCGGCCACCAGATAGCAGATCCAGCACTGCCGTATCTTCCGCCACGCGAACGGCAGACTCCATCGGCAGGGTGATCACTCCAGTCCCCAAACGAATATGCCGGGTGTGCGCCGCAGCCTGAGCCAAAAAAACCAGGGGTGAAGGCAGCCCGCCCTCATCCTGATGAAAATGGTGCTGCGCAACCCATGCGGTGTCGAACCCGGCGCGTTCGGCATGGACAATCTGCTCGGTGGCCAGCCGGTAACGTTCCTGAGCACTGCCGTTATCCAGCAGGCGGGTAAAAAAGCCGAGACGTTTAGCGCTCATGAGGCATCCTTCAAAGTTTGATACATCCCACGGCCAGGAATGGCCGTAATCAATTGGCGGGTATAGTCACTGCCCGGCCGGGCAAATATCTCGGCGGTAGTGCCCACATCTACCTGCTCCCCACGGCACAGCACCGAGACGCTGTGCGAGATTTGTCGCACCGTCGCCAGATCGTGTGAAATAAACAGGTAGGTCAGCCCCAGCTCCTGCTGTAGCTGCTGCAATAAGCGCAGGATTTGCGCCTGCACGGTCACGTCTAGTGCCGAAGTGGCCTCATCCAATACCAACACCCGAGGTTGCAGTATCAGAGCACGGGCGATGGCGACCCGTTGGCGTTGGCCACCGGAAAGCTCACGCGGTTTGCGCGTCAAGAGCTCGGCAGGCAGAGCAACTCGCTCGAACAGTTCCCGCACCCGCCGGTAACGCTCAGCCTTGGCGACAGGCTCAAAGTTGAGCAACGGCTCTTCGATCGCCTGATACAAGGTTTGCGCCGGATCGAGCGAAGCAAAGGGGTTTTGATAGACCAGTTGGATACGCCGCCGAAACTGGCGCAGCGCCTCGCCCTTTAGCCGGGTAAAATCGACGCCGTCGATGATGATTTGCCCAGCATCCGGCCGCTGAAAACCCAGCAGGCAGCGGGCCAAGGTGGTTTTACCGGAGCCAGACTCGCCGACAAGCGCATGCGTGGTGCCGCGCTGCACGCTGAACGACACCCGATCCAAAGCGCGGAACGCCTGCCCGCCTCTGCCAGCAAAACGGAAATCCTTCACCAGTTCGTTGACGACGATAGCCGGTTCTACCTTACGGGCGATCGCTGGCGGAGCGACGGAGGCCAGCGAAGGCACATCGGCAAACAAGCGGCGGGTATATTCATGCGCCGGTGCCTGCAATACCGCCGCCGTTTGCCCCTGTTCTTGTACCCTGCCATGACGAAATACCAGCAGCCGATCGGCCCGTTCCGCCGCCACGCCCAAATCATGGGTGACGAACAGCACCGCCGTGCCAAACTCCTGACGCAGTTCGTCGATCAGATCGAGAATGCGTTTTTGCACCGTTACGTCTAGCGCGCTGGTCGGTTCATCGGCAATGATCAACGCGGGCCGTAACGCCATGGCGATAGCAATCAGCACCCGCTGCTTCATGCCGCCGGAAAGCTCATGCGGATACTGACGCGCCCGCAATTCCGGGTGAGTCAACCCCACGCGAGTGAGTAACTCCACTACCCGAAGCTGTACCCGCTTGCGTGGCAGGCGTTGGTGAATATTGATGATCTCGGCAACCTGCTCACCGATGGTTTTAACCGGGTTCAGCGAACTGGCGGGATCTTGCGGGATCAGGCTTATCTGCGCACCACGCACCGCATCCAACTGGCGCGGTGACCAGTCCGCAATATCGGTGCCATTAAGCCGGATAGCCCCCTGCTCCAGGCGGCCATTTTCCGCCAGCAGGCCGATAATCGCCTGGGCCGTGGTGGTTTTCCCCGATCCAGACTCCCCAACCAGGGCAACGACTTCCCCCGGCTGAATGGTAAAAGAAACGTTGTGCACTACCCGCTGGCTGCTGTTGCCCTGCTGATAGGCGATAGAAACGTTATCCAGCTCCAGCAAGGGCACAGGTGAAACGGTTGTCTGTGGGTTCATCGGCGCGCGCTCCCTAATGCATGGCTGATTCGGTTGGCGGCCAGCACCACGGCAACCACCATCAGGCCGGGGAAGGTAGTCAGCCACCAGGCCGTTGAGATGTAGTTACGCCCTTCGGCGATCAGTAAGCCCCATTCCGGCGTGGGCGGTGGCGTGCCGTATCCCAGAAAACTGAGGGTGGCAATCGCCAGAATGGCATTGCCAAACTGTAGGGCAGAGAATGCAATCACCGAGGTCAGCGAATTAGGCAAAATATGCCGCCATAGCACCGCCCAAAAGTGTCCGCCGCTGCCGTAGGCCGCTTCAACGTAGTCGCTGTGCCGCACCCTCAGCACCTCCGCACGTGCCAGACGCGCAAAGTTGGCCACCGACGAGATCCCCACCGCCAGCGCCGCATTCACCGTGCCGAAGCCCAGCAGGATAATTACGCTCAAAGAAAGCAGCAGCCCAGGGATCGACAGCAAAACATCAACCAAGCGCATCACAACATCATCGACGATGCCGCCTAAAGCCCCCGCGACCAGGCCCAACGACGTCCCCACAACCAGCCCCAGCGCTACGGCAACTAGCGCTGCGGATAAAGTGTGCGATGCGCCATACACGATCCGGGCGTAGAGATCGCGCCCCAGCGGATCGGTGCCTAGCCTGTGTTCACCACCGGGTGCCAGACGTTGTGCTCCGGCAATCCCTTCCGTGCCGCTGTACGCAGTAAAGAGTTCTGGGGCGATCGCCCATAGCACAGCGATCCCAAGCACGATCCAGGCTAGCCACAGGCTAAGCGGATAACGCCGCTGAGCAGGCCTGGCTGTGCGTACACTCCCTTCGGCTTCCCCACCGGACAGATCGCGTTCCGGCATCACGGATTTTTCCAACGGAATACTGCTCATCGGGTCGCTCCTGCATAGGTTTTCAGTCTGGGATCGAGCAACGGGAACAGCAGATCGACCAGCAGATTGAGGAAGACAAAGGCGGCGGCAGAGATCATCACCACCGCCTGTAGCACCGCCACATCCTGGTTCACGACCGCCTGCTGTGTCAGTTGTCCCAGGCCACTGCGGCCAAATACGGTTTCGGTGATCAGCGCTCCGGCGATCAGTTCGCCAAACAAAATGCCCGCGATAGTCAGCACCGGCAGCATGGCGTTGCGCGCCACATGTCGCCACAGCACTCCGCTACGGCTAGCCCCTTTGGCACGCGCCACCGCCACAAACGGCTGAGTTTGCACGCTATCAATGCTGCGGATCAGGATCTGCGCCAGCGGTGCAGAAATTGGGATTGCCAAGGTGGCGATCGGCAACAGTAGGCCAACCCACTCGCCTGGATTAATGATCGGCACCAGCTTCAGCCGGAATGAGAAGATCTGGATCAACACGATGCCAAGCCAGAAGGTGGGAACCGACACAAACAGCGCAGGCAGCGATTGCAGCGTCGATTTCAGCCAGCCAAAACCGATCAGATTGGAGACAAAGGCAATGACCAGTGCCAACAGCAAGGCCAGGGTGAAACCCAGCACCGCCAGTTGCAGGGTGGCAGGCAGGTTGGCAGCCAGCAAGGCACTCACCGGCACGCCGTTCTGAATCGAATAGCCCAAATCACCGCGCAGGAAATTCCCCAGCGTATGCAGATATTGCTGCCACAGGGGGATATCGGCACCGTAGGCGGCACGCATGTCGGCAATCTGCGCCGGACTAAGGCCCATATCCGGGTTCTGAAATTTAATCAGGATCGCATCGCCTGGCAGTACCTGCAGCAAGATAAACGACAGCGTAAATGCCGCCCACAGCACCAGCAACGCCTGCCCGGTTCCGCCACTCAGATATTTCAGCATCTTTATCTCCTCGAATATGGCGTTACCGTTTCTCTAACCACGCGCCATAGAAACTTGGCCGACCCACGGCTTCAAAGTTGACGCCTTTCAGATAGGGAGCACCGGCAAAGACCTGCGGCTCTTCAAAGAACGGGATCACATAGGCCTGATCCAGCAGATACTTTTGAGCCTCACCGGCAATCTGTAAGCGCTTGGCCGGGTCCACTTCAGAGGCGATCCCCAGCAGCAGTTGGTTCAGCGAGTTGTCGATAAATTTACTGTTCTGGCTGGTGCCACCCTGCTGCAACAGGCCATCACGATTGGTGGGATAAAACTGGCTTTTAATCACATCGGGATCGGCACGGCCCACTTCTACCACCGAAGCTGGAGTCTTTTGCGGATCGAGGTTATCCGCCACCCGGCTACCTGCATCGCCTGCCAAGATATTCAACCGCGCCCCCACCTTGCCCCACTGCTGCGAGACCAATTGCAGCACCGCCTTGTTTTGCGGCTGTGGCAGCGACTCGTACACCGTTAACAACAGCTTCTTACCATCCTTCTGGCGCAGGCCGTCGCTGCCCTTTTGCCAACCGGCGTCATCCAGCAGGCGGTTGGCCTTCGCCAGATCGAAAGTCAATTTGTCGGAGAGATCGACAAAACCGGCTGCCGAGGAGGCAATCACCGATTTGGCTTGTGGGTAGTTAGCAGAGAACAGCGTATCGACGATCTGTTTGCTGTCGGTGGCATGCAGCAGCGCTTGCCGCACGCGAATGTCGGCCACCAGCGGATTGTCTGGTCTGAAGGCAATGCTGTCGTTGACGCCACGGGTTGGCGCGGCATAGATCGTAAAGCCCTGATCCTGGGTTTGCTTCTCATCGTAAGCCTGGATCTGGCGAATAAAGTCCGCCTGTCCGGCCTGCAACGCACCAATTCGCACGCTGTCTTCCGGAGTGACGATCACCTTGATGGCATCCAGATTGGCCCGCCCTTGCTGAGCCAGCTTGGCCGGTCCCCAGTGATAGTCTTTACGTACGCTGAGATCGACCTCGCGCCCCAGGGTTTCACCGCTCACCACAAACGGGCCAGAGCCGATAATATGGCGCGCATCACCCAGTTCATCGTATTGGCGGTTCAGCGTGCTGAGCGACACCAGCCCGGAACCGATGGTCGCCGTACCTTGCAGGAAGCCTGGGGATGAGCGTTTGAAATAGAATTTGACCGTCAGCGGATCGATGACCTCACTGTGGTCATAGTTATTGATCACCTCGGAAACCGGCAAGCGCAGCGATTTATTGCCCAAACCGTAGGTATCAAAGTTCTTCGCTACCGCGTTGGCATCCAGCGGCGTCCCGTCGGAAAACGTCACGCCGGGGCGGAGTTTGAAGGTATATTCCGTTTTATCGGGGTTGCTGGACCAGGACTCGGCGATCCAGGGTTCGATCTCCAGCGTCTTGGGGTTCTGGTAGGTCAGCTTGTCGGTGATCTGGTTAAGGATACCGCCGTTGGGATAAAACCCGCCGGAAGGGGGATACAGATTGGTATGGGCCTGCTGCTCCAGATAGATCAGAGTGCCGCCCTGCACCGCCGCGATGGCCGGGCTCGCCGCAGCCGCAGCGCCTAAGACCACTGCCAGTCCGCTGGTTAACGTCTTGAAAGGAAAATTAAACATGGGTGCCGTGCCTTCTTTATGTCGGTTTGTTATGGGGTAGATAACAAACCAAAATGGCACGGAGTTGAACGAACTAATTTCGCTAACTAATGATGGAAAACGCACAAGGGCAAGTCGCTGGCAGCCACTCCATGCAGGGCCGGGTGGATAACCGGCCCTGCATGAATCAAGATATTGCTACTGCTCTTGATACGCCAGTCGCCGAAGGTTTATTGCTAAAGCGGGTGAACGCCGTCAACACCACTGCAATTACCAGCGAGGTTCCCATAAAGACGTATGACGCCTGCGGTCCATGGAAAATCCCATTCAGATACCCGACTATCCATGCCCCAACGAAGGAACCCAACGCCCCAAAGCTGACAATGAACGCCATGGCTCCTGCCATCACGTTACGTGGCAACAACTCTGGGATAGCGGCAAAGAATGGCCCATAAGGCGTATACATCGCCCCACCGGCGATAACCAGAAGAATATAGGACAGCCAGAAGTGGTTGGATCCCAACGTAAATGAAGCGCAGAAACACACCGCCCCCAGCCCGAGGAATAACAGCACAATCAATTTACGCTGTTGGTATTTATCAGAAAAGTAAGAGGCCGTGAGCATCAGCGGTACCGCCAACAGGTACGGTGCGGCAGACAACCAACCGGTGGCGACAATGCCCATACCGGATGCGGTTTTCAGGATCGACGGCAACCACATGATGAAACCGTACATGCCAATATTCCAGAAGAAGTGGATAAATGACAGTGACAACACTTTACGAGAACGGAACGCTTCACCATAGTTCTTGATCGGTTTCATCTCGGCCTGCTCAGCCAATAATGCCGCTTCCAGATCGATCTTCTCCTGTTCACTGAGCCATTTAGCGTCGGCTGGACGATCCACAAAGATCACCCACCAGATCGCCGCCCAGATAATGGCAGGCACACCTTCGATAATAAACATGCCACGCCAGCCGAAGGCATCCACCAAATAGCCGGAGAGAATCGACATCCACAGCACGGTGATTGGGTTCCCCAGGAACAAGAAGGTGTTGGCCTTCGAGCGTTCCTGCTTGGTAAACCAGTGACTAAGGAATACCAGCATCGCAGGCATCACCACACTTTCTGCAACCCCTAACAAAAAGCGGATAACCGCCAATGCGGCTACGCTGTGCACCATACCGGTCGCGGTCGCCAAAATCCCCCACAGTATCAGGCTCCAGAAGATCAACTTTTTCGCACTGCGCTTTTCCGCATAGATGCCGCCAGGCACCTGGAAAAAGAAATAGCCCAGGAAGAATAGCGCCCCTAATAGCGAAGACATACCTGGCGTGATATTCAGATCCTGCGCCAACCCGGAAGCGGCACCAAAACCATAGTTGGCGCGATCCAGATAGGCCAGACTGTAGGTGATAAATGCCAGCGGGATCAGTTTTCGCCAGCGAATCGGGGCCAATTTTTTTGGCAAACTCAAGCTCATAATTCTTTTCCCAACGGTGATTAATGTTCAGCAGCCTGTTCATCCATTGGCCGCGTTCGTTGCTAATCCATGTGATTAAGAACCTGTCATACATTAACCTGTATGACATCATTCATGTATAAAAATGCGACACATGTCCACCTTGATCAATAGCCAATACAGCAATTTTAAATCTCGATCACAAAATTAATTTTCTGCCGTTACGTCAGAGCCAAGACACAAATTCAGTCGCCACCGCTTCACACCCAAGGCCGAGCGTGCTATACCACAGGCATGTTGTAGGACAACCTGATGACGGAGCTTATGAGCATTCAATCGATCCAAAAACACAATGTGGTCAATGCGGTTTACGAGCAGATCAAAGAAAAACTGCTTGATGGCAGTTGGCCTCCGGGGAGTAAACTCCCCTCTGAAGCTGAGCTGACAGTCTCCTTCAACGTTAGCCGCGTCAGTATCCGCAGTGCAGTACAACGCCTGCGTGATTTGGGGATTGTGGTCACTCAGCAAGGCAAAGGCAGTTTTGTCAGCAAAAACCTCAACCAGCAAAGCCTGCTCAATGAACAGCAACCCATCATGCACCTCAGCCGCGAAGAGTTTCACGACATGATGGTGTTTCGCCAGACGGTTGAATTCAAATGCATGGAACTGGCGGTGCTAAACGCCACGCCAGAAGACATTACCGCGCTGGAACAAGCGCTAAACCGCATGCTGGTCAACAAGGATGACTATAAGAAATATTCCCAGGCCGACTTTGACTTTCATCTGGCGATCGCCAAAGCATCACAAAACAAGGTGTTCTACAGCGTGATGAACTCCATCAAAGATACCTATTATTACTATCTGGAAGAGCTGAATCGCGCCTTGGGCATCTCGCTGGAAAGCGTTGAAGCACACATCAAAGTCTTTATGGCGATCAAAAACCGTGACTCGACCACCGCCGTTGCAGTGCTGAATGAAGCCATGTCAGAAAACGTGACGGCAATTGAAAAGCTGAAACAGTCAACACCAGATGCCGAGTGACGTTTCACCCCCTCCCCCAAATTGAGGAGGGGCATCACCTTTCACGGATGACAAATGTCGTTTCCAGGTCGGCCCCTGAGCTTATGGCCGGGAAGCCGTGCCGTCTGGCGTGCGCGCCATGGTCCAGGAAGGAATACCGCCAACGCAGGGATACTGCGCCGCTTTCTTCTCATCAATATCAATCCCCAGCCCTGGGCGATCGCTCAGATAGGCATAACCCTGCTCGATTTCCGGGCAGCCTGGGAACACTTCACGCAACGCGTCATTCACCGGCGTATATTCCTGGATGCCGAAGTTGGTTATGCTCATATCAAGGTGCAGGTTGGCGCAAACGCCCACTGGAGAGATATCTCCAGGGCCATGCCAGGCGGTACGTACACCATGGATCTCACTGAGAGTCGCCAGTTTTTTCGCTGGCGTAATACCGCCAATGGTGCTGACGTGGCAGCGGATATAATCAATCAGATTATTGGTGATCAGCGGCCTCCAGTCATTGATATTGGTAAACAATTCCCCCATTGAGATCGGCGTAGAGGTTTGCTGGCGCATGATTTTAAGCCAGTCGATATTTTCGGGTGCCACCGGATCTTCAAGATAGAACAGCTGGTATTGCTCTAAGGTTTTTGCCAGTTGAATGGAAGCGATTGGCGTCACGCGCTCGTGAACGTCATGGATAAACTCGATGCCGAAACCTAGCTTGTTGCGCAGGTGGTCAAACAGGCGTGGCACGCTTTTCACATAGGCTTCCGGATCGAAATAAATCCCCGGCGTGCTGGAACGTGGCGAACGTTTGGGCTGGATGTTTTTGGCCCGAGCCAACTGAGTAGCGATCAGTTTCAGATCGTCTGTTCCCGCCCCACCATACATGCCCATCTGGCAACGTACGTATTGATAACCCTCTTCCATACGGGCACGAATGTTATCTTCCACCTCAAATTCGTCACTGCCGTCGGTATGCACATACAGCGGGATGCCGTCACGGCATTGCCCCCCCAGCAACTCATACACTGGCATGCCTGCCAATTTGCCCTTGATATCCCACAATGCCATATCCACACCGGATAGTGCGTTGTTCATGATCGGGCCACTGCGCCAATAGCCGCTCACGCAGGCAGACTGCCAGATATCTTCGATTCGCGCCGGATCTTTGCCAATCAAAAACGGTGCCATGTATTCATCAATGGCAGTTTTCACCGCGTGAATACGCTGGGTAAAGGTAGCGCATCCCAGGCCATAAAGCCCCGGTTGGTTGGTTTCTACTTTAACCACGGCCAAATCAATGCCGCCCGGTGCCGTCAGAATGGTTTTCACCGCAGTGATTCTTAGATTACTCACAGTAACTCCTTAATTTAAAAGCCTGAGCTGTTAACTTCATCATTCATAACTGGCCGCCAATGCTTTACGGCGAACCACTAAGACCAGTCAGATCTACCAACTCAATGGTTGTCCTACAAGTTATTTCACTTATATCACCGAATATTTTTTTACCAAACCAAACAGATTTGATTTTGTGCGCTAGCACACAAAGCTCGTCAAAAAACCATCATATAACTGTTTTATAATAGAAAAATAGTCCACTAAAATAATGTTTTGTGATCTTCATGGCAAAAAACACTCAAGCGCATTGATTTAAACTCCGCCATAACCCAGTTTAAATATGAATGATGTCATACAAGTTAACACTGTCCATTGATAAGACCACTAATGAGGATTTGCTATGTCTGCTGCACTATTTGATTTGACTGGGAAAACGGCACTGGTAACGGGGTCCGCCCGAGGTTTGGGATTTGCCTATGCGGAAGGTCTGGCGGCCTCGGGAGCCAGCGTGATCCTGAACGATATACGCGAAGAGTTGCTGCAAGGCTCGGTCGCCAAGTTACGCGACAAAGGTTACCAGGCGCACGGTGTGGCATTTGACGTCACCAATGAAGAGGCGGTAGAAAACGCCTTTGCCGCTCTGGAACAACAGGGATTGCGGGTGGATATCCTGATCAACAACGCTGGTATCCAATACCGTAAGCCCATGGTTGAGCTGGAACTCGAACAGTGGCAACGGGTGATCGACACTAATCTGACCAGCGCATTTATCGTGTCCCGCGCGGCGGCAAAACGTATGATCGCCCGAGGCAAAGGCGGTAAAATCATCAATATCGGCTCACTCACCAGCCAGGCAGCACGCCCTACCGTTGCCCCATACACCGCGGCCAAGGGGGGCATCAAAATGCTGACCTGCGCCATGGCCGCCGAATGGGCCGAATTCAATATTCAGACCAACGCGATAGGCCCAGGTTATATCCTCACCGACATGAATACCGCGCTGATTGAAAATAAAACGTTCGATGCCTGGGTCAAAGCCAGCAACCCGTCTCAACGCTGGGGCAAGCCGGAAGAACTGATTGGCACCGCCGTATTCCTCTCTTCTGCCGCTTCCGACTATATCAACGGCCAGATCATCTACGTCGATGGCGGTTGGTTAGCCGTGCTGTAACCGTTCTACATTCGACTTGTAAGTGCTTTTACCCACAACTCAAGGTTGTGGGTAGCACTGCTGTATCCGGCTGTTTGTAGAATCAACAACTGACCAGGACAATAAAATGAAAGCAACAAAGTCGCGATTCTTTATTCTGTCGCTGTTGTTTATTGTAACGGCGATAAATTATATGGACCGGGCCAACCTGTCCGTCGCTGGCAGTAAAATTCAGTCCGAATTTGATTTGAGCTCCACCCAGCTTGGCCTGCTATTTTCCATGTTTACCTGGTTCTATGCCGCCAGCCAGATCCCGGTAGGCTACGTGCTGGATCGTATCGGCTCACGTATTCTGTACGGTAGTGCCATTATTCTGTGGAGCGTCTTCACCTTCCTGATGGGGTTTGCCTCGCATCACCTATTCGCTACGGCAACGGCGTCCTTCCTGATGTTGCTGGCCTGTAGGGCATTAATCGGTATTGCTGAAGCGCCCTCCTTCCCTTCCAACACCAAAATTATCGCCACCTGGTTCCCCGATCATGAACGGGCACGGGCAACGGCAATTTACTCCAGCGCACAATACATCGGCCTGGCGCTGTTAACCCCAGCACTGTCGTTTATCGTTGCGGAATATGGCTGGGAAATGTCGTTCTATCTGTCTGGCGGCGTCGGCATTCTGTTCGGTATTTATTGGTTACTGAAATATCGCGATCCTCAGCATAGTCATGGCACCAACCAACAGGAGCTGGATTACATTCGCGAAGGGGGTGGCTACGGCTCGAAAAACCAGGCCAACGTCAGTGAGAAAGTCCGTTGGAGCGATATCAGCTTCTTCCTGAAGAATCGTACCATCTGGGGCCTGTTTATCGCCCAGTTCGCCTGCTCGTCTACCCTTTATTTCTTCCTGACCTGGTTTATCGTCTATCTGGAAAAAGGCCTGAACCTGTCCATTGCCAAAGCCGGTCTGGGTGCTTCCTTCCCATACCTGATGGCGATGGCCGGGGTACTGTGCGGCGGAACGCTGAGCGATATGCTATTGAAAAAAGGCAAGTCACGGACTTTTGCCCGTAAGTTGCCGGTAATGAGCGGTTTATGCCTGACCATGGTGATCTGCCTGGTCAATTTCTTTGAGGATCGGCCGGTTATCGCTATCGCTATCCTGTCTATTGCCTTCTTCGCCAATGCCTTCTCCAATCTTGGCTGGGTGGTATGGAGCGATGTAATACCCCGTAACTTTATCGGCACCATGGGCGGCTGTCTGAATATCTGCGGCAATCTCTCCGGTATCGTCAGTCCAATCGTGATCGGTGTGATCTTGCAACGTACCAACAACTTCCAGTATGCGATGTGGTATATCTCCGCCGTCGCGCTGGCTGGCCTGCTGGCCTACACCTTCCTGGTGGGAAAAATCGAAGTGATCGTTCCGCCCAAAGCTGAAAAAAACCTCCCACAGCGCACCGCGCAAGAACTCTAATTGAGGCCAAAAACATGAGTAACCAACAGAAAATCACCTGCAAAGCCTGCTTCGCATTCGGTGAAAAAGATGTCCGTGTCGCACAGCGTGAACTGGAATATAGCGATCGCGAGGTTCTGGTCAAAGTCGAGTGTGGGGGGATTTGCGGTTCCGATATTCATTACTATCAGCATGGCCGCGCCGGAATGTCAGTGCTTAAGCACCCTATGGTAGTAGGGCACGAATTTGTTGGCGTGGTGACAAAAGCCCCTACCGGTTCTGCATTGCGCGTTGGTCAACGGGTGGCGGTCAATCCATCACAGCCTTGTAACGCCTGCGAATATTGCCTCTCCGGCCAGCAAAACCTCTGCTCATCCATGCGTTTTATGGGCAGCGCTCAATTTAATCCACACGTTAACGGTGGCTTCTCTGAATACGTGACGGCAACCGAGGCGCAGTGCATCCCTTACGATAAGGTTACTCCCCAGGTGATGGCATTCGCTGAACCGACAGCGGTGGCTATCCATGCGGTGAACGTGGCTGGGCCGCTGGTTGGCAAGAAAGTGCTGGTGATCGGAGCTGGCCCGATAGGTTGCCTGATCATGGCTGCAGCCCGCACTGCGGGAGCAACAGAGATCGTCGCCTCCGACGTCAGCCCCCGTTGTCTGGAACTGGCCTTGGCCATGGGGGCAAGCGCCACTTTCAACCCGCTGGAGAACGGTAGCAGTGAGCTCTATCAAGCCAACAGAGGGTATTTTGACGTAGTGTTTGAGGCCTCAGGTAGCCCGGCGGCAATTGCCTCAACCGTTGCCTTGACTCGCCCGGCAGGCAAGGTAGTTCAGGTTGGTATGGGGGCCGCCAGCGTAGAATACCCGGTTATGCCAATGCTGGTGAAAGAAATCCGCTGGGTCGGTTCCTTCCGCTTTATCGATGAGTTCGCCACCGCAGTGGCCTGGTTGCAAGATGGCCGCATCAACCCACTCCCCTTACTCAGCGGGGAATATGCTCCCGAAGCAATCGAAGATGCCCTGATCGCCGCCGCAGATAAAACGTTATCTTGCAAAGTACAGATCAAGTTCTGATTTAATGCCCTGCGGAGGGCAATATTTGCCCTCCGATTTACTCCACCTGATACTGCACAATCAACTGCCCTTTCTTCATCTTGACGGCGGTGATTTGCACCTTGCCCAACTCCGCCAGCGAACGAACATGGGTGCCACCGCAGCCATAAGCTGGCAGATCGCCAAACCCGACCTGACGGACGCCTTGCTGCTCTTGCTGCCTTCGTGGCAAATCGGCGGCGATCAAATCCATCAACCGTTGCTGCAAGTATTCCTGTTCCAACACTGTTGTCTGCGCACCCGGCGCAAAGGTGATACGCCCTTCCCCCGGCCAGTGGTGGGCTTTCACCGGCTGCCAGCCTTGGCCCTCCCCCAGCCAGCCAATCAAATGCCCGGCAGAATGCCAACGGGTATGCAGGTGACGTTGTTCACCGTCGATCTCCAGCGTGACCAGGCCACAAGGCAACGGCTCGGCCAGATAATGGAGTAATTGATCGCCCTGCGCGGCAACTCGTAACACCGCTACGCCGCCGATCGTGCCGCTATCGCTTGGCTGCCCGCCGCCCTGTGGGTGAAACAGTGTGGCATCCAACTGCACCGCATAGCTGCCATCCTCTTGCGCCGTGCAGGACAATACCCGTGCCTGGAGCTGCAAATCATCGTGATAATAATAAAGTCGTTCGGTCATGGGGTTCTCTCCTGGTTAACGCCGTTATTATATTCGTGCCATAATCGGCTGATAATCCGTCTTCACTACAATGGACCTTTGCGCCATGAGCACAAATCTTTCCAGCGCACTGCTGGTTGAAATGGCCGTTTTTGTTCAGGTGGTGGAAAGCGGCAGCTTCTCCGCCGCCGCCCGCCAGTTGGGCAGCTCCCCTTCTGCCACCAGCCGCAGCGTTGCCAGGTTGGAACAAGCGCTGAACGTACGGCTGTTGCACCGTACCACCCGCAAACTGCGCCTAAGTGAGCAAGGGGAGGCCGTGTTTCAGCGCTGCCGCACCATGCTGGATGCCGCCAACTCAGTGTTGACCATCAGCGGCCAGGGCAGCTCAGAGCCGGAAGGGACGATCAGCGTCAGCGTGCCGAAGGCCGTCGGGCACTTTGTTCTGCATCCTCACATGCCGGCGTTCTTGCAGCGCTATCCGCAGGTGGATGTTCATCTACGGTTGGAAGACCGCTACATGGATTTGATCGACGATCGGGTCGATCTGGCACTGCGCATCACCGACCGCCCGTCACCGGGCCTGATCGGTCGCCCGTTGATGACCATCGAACATTTGCTCTGCGCCACTCCGCATTACCTGGCCCAGCAGGGCACGCCGCGTCACCCAAGAGACCTGACGGAGCATAGCTGCATATATCTGGGGGAGACGCCCAGCGACGCACGCTGGCGTTTTCGCCGCAACGGCAAGACGGTTTCGGTCAATGTCCGGGGGCGCTATGCCGCCAACCACACAGGGGTTCGGTTGGACGCGGTGAAACAGCATATTGGTATCGGCAGCCTGCCCTACTTTACCGCCCACCAGGCGCTGGCCAGCGGTGAGATTGTGCAGGTGTTGCCAGAATGGGATTTCCTCAGCAGCTATCATGGCGATCTGTGGCTGCTGTATGCCCCAACTCAGCATCTGCCCCCCAAGCTGCGGGTGTTTATTGATTATCTGGTGGCCAGTTTAGGCCAGGAACCCGCGTTAAAGCGCCTTGCGCAGGGTGATATTGATGCGGTGTGACCCCACCAGTGAATGATAACCCTCTTTCACCGGCATGATGCCGTGGAAACACAATCGCGACGGGCCGCCCCAGACCACCACGTCACCGTGGGCCAGGGGGATGCGCTGCGTTCTGTCGCTACGTTGCAGGCCACCAAACTGAAAAACGGCCGGTAGCCCCAGCGATACCGAAACGATCGGTGCCGTAAAATCATGCTCGTCAATATCTTGATGCAGCGAAAGCTTGCTGCCCGGATCGTAGCGATTCATCAGGCAGGAATCCGGGACGTAATGACCAAACCCGGCTTGCAAAGCCGCTTCATCGGCCAAAGCCAGCAAAATTGCCGGGATTTCTGGCCAACTTTTGCCGGTTCCGGGATCGCGCTGCGAATAGCGGTAGCCATTACTGTCGCTGTTCCAGCCGTTGCCGCACCAGCTCATGGCCACCGACATGGTGAAACCGCCCGGCGTGGTCATATGCCGCCAAGGCACCTGTGCCACCACGCCGTTGACCGCCGCCAGCAGTTCCGGCCCGTGATCGCGAACAAAACCGTGCAATACCACCGCCCCCGGCGCGATTTCCTCACGCCAGGGCGGTGGCAGCGCATCTTCAAACAGATCGATTGTCATCGCCTTTACCTGGATAAATACACAGGTGTAATTCTAACCGCTTGGCCGTTGTTGTCCAGTCCGGCGTAATTCATTGTTGTTAGAGCTAAATAACCTTAGAGTAGCCACAGGAAATTCCATTAATAATCAGGAACGCTGGTGATCAAGGGCATCATACTTTCCGTCGTCGCTTCCCTGCTGTTCGGCGTGATGTATTACTACACCTCAATGCTAACCCCACTCGACGGCGAGGAAATCTATGGTTGGCGCACCTTGCTGACGCTGCCGTTTCTGACGCTGTTTATGCTGCTTTCCGGCGACTGGGTGCGGGTGAAAGAGATGCTGAACTGGCTACGGCAGCGCCCGCATCGCGTGCTGTTGTTACTGCTCACCACCTCAATACTAGGAGTTCAGTTGTGGCTATTCCTGTGGGCACCGCTGCACGGTATGGCGCTGGATGTCTCACTCGGCTATTTCCTGTTGCCGCTGACCATGGTGTTGGCAGGGCGAGTGTTTTTCCGCGATCGCCTGTCTGTGCTGCAAAAGATGGCGGCCCTATGTGCACTGGTTGGCGTAGGTAATGAGCTGATCCAGGTGGGCGGGGTTTCCTGGTCAACGCTGGTAGTCGCGTTAGGCTATCCCGTTTACTTTATTCTGCGCCGCCGCTTGGGCACCGATCATTTGGGCGGACTGTGGTGTGAGCTGACGCTGATGCTGCCGGTTGCCGCGCTGTTTGCCCTTGGTGGCTCAGAACCGCTGGCGGCGCTAACGGCCAAACCGCTGCTATATTTGCAAATCCCGCTGTTGGGCATTATCAGCGCGCTGGCGCTTGTGTGCTATATCCTGGCCAGTCGCCTGCTCCCTTTCAGCCTGTTTGGCCTGTTGAGCTATGTAGAGCCGGTATTGTTGGTGATCGTCGCACTGCTGTTGGGTGAAACCATTAACGCCAACCAGTGGCTGACCTATCTCCCGATCTGGCTGGCGGTCATGCTGCTGGTACTGGAAGGTGCACGCCATCTGCTACGACACCGAAGGAAGTAAAACACTGATTTTAAAAATAAATCAATGTTGTGACAGCGTCACCTTGCAGCCAGAAACGCCCGCTAAAGCGGCGGCCTGAGTGGCAAAGCGGCGTCAGCGTCTTTTGCAATTCCAGCTCGAAGGTCTGCGCCTGCATATCCAGCTGGGTCACCCGCGCATCCATAAAATCAAAGTAGCAGCGCACCTGCGGGTAAAGCGCCTTGAACAGGCTTTCCTTGGCGGAAAATACCAGCGTCAACAGCAGATTAAAGGGTTGTGGCCGTTGGCGTAACCACTGGCATTCGTCCTCATTGACGATGCCGCTCCACAACTCTTCTGCTCGTGCAGGCGGGATCTGCGTTTCCACGTCAATACCCACGCCACCTGCCCCACTCTCATGCTGAGCTGCGCACAGCGCTGTATCGCTGTTGTGACTGATCGCCCCGGCAATCCCAGCGGGCCAGAGCGGTTCACGCTTCTCCCCGCGCAATAAAGTAAAATCCTGATGCCCCAACTCTGCCAGCACCCAGCGTGCCAGATAGCGCCCGGCCAGATATTCGGCCTTACGTTTGGCGACTGCTGGTGCGACATGTTCAGGGAAATCGATACCGACGGCAGCAAACAGATCGTCGTGGTAATCCGCGACAGAGAAGTGACATTGCGCGATCAGGCCAGCAAAGCCGTCAACCGGCAATAATTCAGCATTGAGAATAAAAGAAGAGAGCACGTTTCATCCGTGATAAGGGGTCCGTTGAGACAGTATATACCGCGCGGCTGGCCGGGGCGAAACGGTTCGCCCCGGCAGCACTGTTAATGCAAGACGTCCTTCATGGTTTTTTCAAAGTCGCTCCAGGCACAGAAGCCATCTTTATCGACCGGGCAGCCTTCCAGCGCCAGTGTGACGCGCTGCGGAGGGGTGTTCAGCGTCAGCGGTTCGGCATTACGCAACTGTTCGGTTGATTGGTAGACATACTCAATCTTCAACAGATCGCGATCGCCTTTGCCATCGTGCCAACGTTGGAACACCAGCTTGCCGCCAATCGGGGTCTTCTCATACTGCTTCGGCAACGCATACGGCTTGAACTTCATCGCTGACAGCAACGAAGCGATGTTGGAATCATGCCCTACCAGCACGGTCAGCTTCGGTGAATCCGCCTTGCGCTCACTAATCAGCGCCGAGTTGATATAGGTCAGCAGCGGTTTGGCAACGTTCTGGGCGACGACCGACGAGGTGAACAGCGAATCCTGATAGCCATCTTTCAGCTTGGCCAACTGCTGCCACTGGTGCGGCGTCACAATCTTGCCCCAGGCCACGTCTTTCATCGGGAAGCCTTCGTAATACTGCAGCATAAAGGCATCCACCAGCGAGTTACCCACTTTCAGCGGGCCAGAAACGCCTGGCTCTTTCCCCGGCACCGCGCTCATTTTGTTCGGTTCAGTGGCCAGGTTGCACTGCTTGTCAGTCTTGCAGGCGGGGGAGTCTTTGTAGTCGATGATCTGCTCGAGCTGTTTGTAGGAGGCGTCCAGCTTCAGCGATGCCAGCTCGGCATTCATGGCGCTCAACGCCTGCTGGTTAAAGGTTTCGCTGCTGTTGGTGATAATCGGGTTGAAGGTCGGATCCATCTCCCCCATTTTCTCCTGATGATGCACGCTGATGTCGCAGCCTGGGAATGCACCGTTGGTAAAGAACTGCGCGGTGGCTACCGTGCGTTGCAGGCTGTTGGCATACACGTAAACGCTGTCAGCGGCTGGGCAACCTTCCTGCGGCAAAATGCCCGCTTGCTTGAGCCACGCGTTGAAATAGTGGCCCATATACACTTCCAGCACGCCGCCCTTGGTGGTCAGCAAGCCACCTGGCGTATCCCACTGTGGCCAGGCTTTCGGCGTGGACTGGGCCAGCACGCTACCGTTGTTCGCCAGCGGTGCGCGCAGGTTATGGCGGCTCATCACCAGCACCTGTTCCAGTTGATAACCGTCGTTCTCGGCAAAGGCGGTGCCGCTGAACAGTAAAGGCAGGCAAAGGAGTAACGTTTTTTTTCTCATCCGCAGAGGTTCCCTAAATATGATTATTTTGAATAGGTTAACGTTGGTTTTGTATAATGACGGCGTTCGACATGAAAGTGTGTGACGGGCGTCACGGGCGAAGGGATTGCAACAGCGGCCATCCGTGGATGGCCGCCGATTAACTTAATACCACAGGCTAAGAATTGGCCAGCCGATCAACAGCAGCGCCGCGATATACACCACGCCGAGGATACCGCCAAGACGCCAGTAGTCTTTCGACTTCACATAGCCGCAGCCATAGATGATCACCCCTGGGCCAGTGGCATACGGGGTCAATACCCCCATGATACCGATAGACAGCACCAGCAGGATGGAAAGGTGCTCCATCGGCACGCCTGGCAAGCCTTTACCTACCGCCAGGATCATCGGCAGCATGGTCGCGGTGTGGGCCGACAGGCTGGCAAACAGGTAGTGCGCGTAGTAGAACACCAACACCAGCAGAACGACCGTCATCTTCGGTGAGAAACCGTCCAGATGGGTGCTCATGGTGGTGGCAAACCAATCGATAAAGCCGGAGCGGCTCAGGCCACTGGCCATCACCACCAACGTTGCCAGGTTAACCAGGGTATTCCAGGCACTGGAGTATTTGGTGATGTCTTTCCAACTGACCACGTGCAGGGCAAGCATCAGCGATACCGCCAGCAAGCACACCGTTGTCGCATCCAAAATTTTACCGCCGAACACCCACAGACACAGGCTGAGTAACACCAGGCCGATCAGGGTATATTCTTTGCGGGTCAGTTTCCCCATCTCCCCCAGTGCCTTATTGGCCCAGCCAGCCACTTCATCGCTGTGGGTAACGCCTGGCTTGTACAGGTAGTAGGAAATCAACGGCGCAACGATCAGCAGCAGCAGCCCAACCGGCAGGAAGGCCAGGAACCATTGCATCCAGGTGATATTGATCCCGGCAATCTTGTTGACGAACTCGATGCCCAACACGTTAGGTGCCGCACCGGTCACAAACATGGAGGAGCTGATGCTGGTCCCCACCACCATCATCCACATCAGATAACCACCGATGCGGCGCGAAGAAGGATCGTTCGGGAAGGAATCAAACAGCGGTGGCAGGTTCTTCACCACCGGGAAGACGGTGCCACCGGTACGCGCGGTGTTGGACGGGGTAAACGGCGCCAACATGATATCGATGATCACCACCGCGTAGCCCAGCGTCAGGGTGCGTTTGCCCATGAACTTCACCAGGAACAGCGCGATGCGTCGCCCTAACCCAGTGGCTTCATAGCCCAGCGCAAAGATAAAGGCCCCAAACACCAGCCAGACGGTGGTACTGGAGAATCCGGCCAGCCCCCATTTGAGCGCCTCTTTACCGGCTTTAAAGCTGGGATTGGCCAGCTCTTCGGCGCCAAACAGCACCCAGTTGGAACTGAGCACGCTGACGGTCACGGCAATAAAGCTGATCGCCGTGGCCGGGATCGGCTCCAGGATCATACCGACGATCATCGCCACAAAGATGGCAAAATAACGCCAGGCTTGCGGTGGCATGCCCTCCGGCGTGGGTATCATTAACAGGACGGCAAGCACCACCAACGGGGCGATCGCTTTCCAGATTTTCTCTTTGGTTTCGGACATGGACACTTCTCCTGAAGGCTTCGTTATTTTTTTAAGCCCCCGTCTGCGGCAACTGCGCCAACAGCCAGGTGACTATCAATAAATCGGCACTGCCGCCGGGGCTGAGATTGCGGGCGATGCACGCGACGTCGAACTGCCGCAAACGGGCAATACCCTGTGCAGCACCAGCCCCTCCCTGTGCCAATAACTGGCTGGCATAGTGTTGTAACCAGCGCAGCCCCTTGATGCCGCCCCGCGAGGCGACGTTGGTATCATCGTTATGCGCCATCAGCCACAGCAGGCTGTCCAGCAGCGCGACCTGCTCGCCACACCCACTGGCGATCCTCTGGCGGTAGAGCGGCAACGAGCCGCCAATCACCCGCTGAAAGCCGGATTCAGCCTCACCACGGGCACCGCTCAGGCCAAATTCGGCAAATAACCGTTGCCCTGCCGTCTGGCCCGCGTTGTTGCGTTGCAGCTCTCGGCTAACCAACCCGCGGCACATCTGGGCCACTTCGCCACACAGGCTTTGGGCGTCAGTCTGCCGTTGTTGTTGCTGTAAACGGCCAAAGGCGCAGCACAACAGCCCTAGCGAGAACACGCTGCCTTTATGGGTGTTGATGCCGCCGGTAGCACGGAACATCTGTTGTTCACAGGCCATACCCAATGGGCGCAGGCGCGCAAGCTGCTGCTCGACGGACAAACCGGCATCAGCCATACCCTGGCGGATAAAATAGGGCAGCCATCGACCAATCGCCCGCGAGCTGCGGTAGAAGTGGCCAATATCCATGTCGCGATGCGCGCCGTTGTTGTGGCGATCGACCAACCCCGGTTTCGGCGTCAAGTTGACCTCCACCAACAGCGCTCGATAGGCGTTGCGGGCAAAGCGCTGGCTGTGCGAAAGATCTGTAACCGTCGGCTGCCAATCAGGCTGGGAGTGCATCATTGAGCATCCTTTCCATTGCATTGAGCAGTTGTTCGGTGCTGTGGCTCTGTTGGCGGGCGCAAATCTTGGCTGGCTGATTGCACAGCAGACAGCTGCGTTCAGGCAGACCAAGTTCGCGCCGCGACAGGATCTTCCCTTGCGGGGTCAGCACATCGATATCCCACAGGCGGCCAATCGGCTGCTGGATTTCCAGCTGAATGGCCGCCTCTTTCACCGCACGGGCATCGGCTTGCAGCGCCAGATAGCCTTCGCAGCCAGTGGGCAGCCCCAAGGTCTTCTGCTGCAAACAAAGCCAGCCTTGCTGGCGATACATCTGCTGCAAGGCCTGCCTACCCAGGTTGAACACGCGCCGCGTCATGGGGCTGTCTTTCACCGCCCCCGGCACCACCAGAGTGAGCACCACCAGCGTGGCGGTAGGATGGCGCGCCAGCCACGCCTGTTGCCGTGCCTGCCGGCATTCACGGCTGGAAAGCAGTTCGGGCAAACTTACGGCGCGGCTAGCGGCCAATTCGGGGGAGATGTAAGCCATGGCGTTACTCCGCGACCTGATGTACGACGTCAATCACCGAACCGTCGCGATAGCGCACCACGGCCACCACGTTATCGGTAAAGGCGATCGGTTTTGGTTCGCCGGTCAGTACCAGCGCACGCTCACGTAGCCATTCGATGGTGACCACCTGCAGACCAGCATCGCGTAACCTCTGCGCCAACTCTGGGCGGGCCGGGTTAACGGCAATACCGTGGTCGGTCACCAGAATGTCGATGCTGGAACCCGGCGTCACGCAGGTAGTCACCTGCTCAACCAGCGTAGGAATACGACCACGCACCAACGGCGCGACAATAATTGCCAACCGCGCCGCCGCTGCGGTATCACAGTGGCCACCTGAAGCGCCACGGATCACCCCGTCGGACCCGGTCAGCACGTTGACGTTAAAGCCGGTGTCAATTTCCAACGCACTCAGCACCACTACGTCCAGGCGATCAACCGACGCGCCCTTGGAGCTGAAGTTGGCGTACTGATTGGCGCTGATCTCGATATGGTTTGGGTTGCGAGCCAATGACATGGCCGCCGCGCGGTCAAAGCTCTGCACGTCCAGCAGTTTGCCGATCAGGCCTTTCTCATGCAGATCCACCATGGTGGAAGTGATGCCGCCCAGCGCAAAACCGGCGCGGACGCCACGGGCACGCATCTTGTCTTCCAGGAAGCGCGTTACGGCCAGCGAAGCGCCGCCGGTGCCGGTCTGTAAGGAAAAGCCTTCGGTGAAGTAACCAGAGTCAACGATCACCTCGGCAGCACGGCGGGCAATCAGCAGCTCACGCGGGTTGGAGGTCATACGCGTGGCATCGGCACCGATCTTGTCCGCATCCCCTACTCGCTCCAACTGCACGATCAGATCGACCTGATCCTGTGCCAGACTGGCGGGATGATGCGGATAAGGCACGATCGCTTCGGTCAATAGCACTACGCTACGGGCCGCGGCGGCATCCACCTTGGCATAGCCGAGCGAACCGCAACAGGCATCGCCGGTGTAGCCATTGGCATTGCCGAACTCATCGCAGGTAGGTACCCCGAGGAAGGCTACGTCGATCTGCAACTCACCCGACTCGACCAGGTTGACCCGGCCACCGTGCGAGTGAACCTGCACCGGCTCTTTCAACAAGCCGCGCGAAATGGCGTCCGCCAAAGGCCCACGCAGGCCGGAGGTATAAATACGGCTCACCACACCATTGCGGATATGACCGACCAGTGGCGCATGGCAATCGGTCAATGAACTGGAGGCCAGCGTCAGGTTGCGAAAGCCCATCTTCGCCAGCACATCCATCACCTGGTTGAGGGCCAGATCGCCACCACGGAATGCGTGGTGGAAAGAGATGGTCATGCCGTCCTGCAGGCCGCTGCGGCGGATCGCCACTTCCAGCGACTCGCAGCGTTTGAGATCGCGCGGTTTACGCGCCTGCAGGTTGGCCTTGGAGGCTTCCTGATAAAGCCGCATCTCGGCGTGATTGTTCAAGGTCATCAGGCGTTGTTGGCGTTTCATCATGCTTCCTCGCTGTGGTTCGGTTCTTCACGCACGCCGGAAAGCGCTGCGCGTTGCAGTACCAGACGGGCCCGTTCAATCACCGGGCTATCGACCATCTTGCCGTTCAGCGAAACCACGCCACGCCCCTCTTTTTCTGCCGCTTCTGCCGCATCGACCACTCGCTGGGCATGAGCCACTTCTTTGGCGGTTGGGGCATACAGGTTGTGCAGCAGTTCGATCTGACGCGGGTTAATCAGGGATTTACCGTCAAAGCCGAGTTGTTTGATCAGCGCCGCTTCCTGTAGGAAACCCGCTTCGTTGTTGGCATCGGAATAGACGGTATCGAACGCCTGGATCCCGGCGGCGCGGGCGGCCTGCAACAGTGAGCAACGGGCAAACAGCAGTTCAATGCCTTCCGGCGAGCGCTCGGTACGCAGATTGCGTACATAGTCTTCGGCACCCAGCGCAATCCCAATCAACCTTGGGGAAGCCTGCGCAATCGCCACCGCGTTGGTGATGCCCTGTGCGGACTCGATCGCCGCCAGCAGGCCAGTGCTGCCGACCGGACGCCCACAGGCACGTTCAATGGCGGCGATTTCACGCTCCATATCCACCACGTCCTGCGCGGTGTCGGTTTTTGGCAGACGGACGATATCCGCTCCGCCACGCACCACCGCTTGCAGATCCGCCAGGCCATAGGCCGAATCCAAGGCGTTAACGCGCACAATAGTTTCTACTTCCTGATACAGCGGGTGTTGCAGTGCGTGATACACCAGGCGACGGGCCGCGTCTTTCTCACGCAGGATCACCGAGTCTTCCAGATCGAACATCAGCGCATCGGCCTGATAGATAAAGGCGTTGCTGACCATGGCGGCATTCGCCCCCGGCACGAATAGCATGCTGCGGCGCATGCGGTGTTTATTCAGCGTTTTCACGGCGTTCCTCCCAAGGCAACGTGGCGGATTCGCTGGCACGCATCAGCGCGGTTTCCAGCCGTGCACGCAGCACACAGTCCAGTGCGCCTTTATCGTCGACGATCACCTGCACCGGCGGCACGTCGTACTGCTGCAAAACCTGCAACAGGGTGTGGCGGATGGCATCGCCGAACTGTTTTTCCACGCTGCTGGCAATCAGCAGATCGTGTTCCGGGCCTTCTGCTGGCGCGATACGGACCATGACATCGCTGGATTCCAGCGTGCCGGCCATTGCTTCTCGGATTATTTTCATTGTTCACCTGATTGTGCGGACTCAAATTCTTGCGGTATTGGCTTGGCCCGGCGCTGTGCCTGCAGATCCTGCAGGTAGTACAGCGTGTCTTTCGGCACCAAAGGCGCGGCGGCATGGAAGTCTCCCGCAGCCAGCAGCTTGCGCACCCAGGAGGCAGAGATCGCCGTGCCCTGATACTGCAAGCGCTCAATTTCCACCAGATCGATCGGTGGGCTAGGCAACGCCGGAGTTTCCAGCCAGTAGCGCATGTCGCGGTTGTATTTCGCCGTGACGGCGCAGAACGGTTCGTTGCCGACAAATCGATGCGTGATGCCCAACGCGGGGGCCAGATACTGGCGGAAAATTTTCAGATCGATCTCGGTGTAACAGTCGTCGGCAACCCCCTGCTCTTTAATGAAGTAGCAAGGGAAAGTGGCGCGGGAGATCACGTATTGAGACCCCTCATGCACCGT
Organism: Serratia sp. ASV30; assembly: GCF_016428815.1. Classification (NCBI taxonomy): domain Bacteria; kingdom Pseudomonadati; phylum Pseudomonadota; class Gammaproteobacteria; order Enterobacterales; family Yersiniaceae; genus Serratia; species Serratia sp. ASV30. The sequence goes on from NZ_JAELTL010000008.1 coordinate 96,761, forward strand.
CAGATTGGTGATCCCCTCGGTGCCCTTCAGTACCAGATTGCGGCGATCTTCATACGGGAAGCGCGAGGTGTTTTCTTTCACCAGGAACAGATGCAGCCAGTCACAGCGGGCGGCAGCTTCCCGCACCAGATATTGATGGCCGCGGGTAAAGGGGTTGGCATTCATCACGATGCTGCCAATGGTGTCGCCCGGCTGGCGCTCGCTGGCCAGTTGTGCGGCGTAACGCTTCAGGCGGCACGGGCTGTTTTCCATCAGCACCACGATGCCCGGCACGCTGGCAATCGGGTAGAAACCACACTGGCGAAACAGCGCCTCATTCTGCACTTTGGTGTAGATAAACAGCTGGGTGTGATGGCGCTCATAGGCCAGATTCACCAGTTCGGTCGCCAATGATAACGCCAAGCCTTCACCGCGCATTTGCGGGCTGATGGCCACGCATTTGATAATATTTTCGGCGATACCTCCGCAGGCAACCAATTGCTCGCCCTGGGTCACGGTGATAAAAACCTCGACCGTGGTATCAATATTCAGATCGTTACTTCGCAAAAAAGCATTAATTGCCGCTATATTTTTGTGATCCGATCTTTTCACCCGATTAAATACGGCATCGCCCAACATGTCAGTCTCTCTAAAATAACTTATCAATAACATTTGAAATACAAAATCCCATTAGAGTTAACATCAAGGCGTAATAAAAACCTTAAAAACCATCAAGTTGAAATGGTCTATAACGCGAACGGGGTATTTAATGGCGCCATGTTAAACACAAATAACGCTCTGATTATTGACCTATTTCACAATCTACCCGCAGTAAATAAGTTGTTTAATGGTTTTTATTTACTTAATTATTTTTATAGTTTTTATTAGCGACATAGTGTTTAATTAAATAACCATCTCGATGACATTTAATTAGCAGCGTAATTAAGCTACGGGGAATTAACATGGAATGGCTAAATATTCTGATTGTTGAGGATGAAACGCCGTTGGCAGAAATGCATGCGGAATTCATCAAGCAGAATGGCGGGTGCCGGCAGATTTGGCTGGCGGGCACCCTGGCACAGGCACGTACGATGACCGAACGTTTTAAACCCGACCTGATCCTGCTGGATAATTTCCTGCCGGACGGTCAGGGCATAGAACTGCTGCGCGAGCTGACGCTACAAGGCTACGGCGGTGGCATTGTGTTTATCACCGCCGCCAGCGATATGGACACCGTGGCCGAAGCGCTGCGCTATGGCGTGTTCGATTACCTGATCAAACCCCTGGCCTATGACCGCCTGGCGCAAACCCTGCAACGCTTTAGCCAACGGCGCGAAGCGCTGAAAGACACCGCGCGGGTCAACCAACGCCGTATCGATGAGATGTTCAATACCTACGCCCGCGGTGGCGATCAGACCGCGTTGCCCACCGGCATTGATGAGCTGACGCTGATGAAGATCCGCGCTTTGTTCGAAGATCCGCAGGTGCGCCATACGGCGGAAAGCGTGGCACAACAGATCGGGCTGAGCCGCACCACTGCCCGGCGTTATCTGGAGTTTTTCAGCGCCAACGATCAATTAGTGGCGGAGATTATTTACGGCAAAGTGGGCAGGCCCCAGCGGATCTATCGTTCTGCAAGCAATGGCTAAACAGGAGCGCCCAACATACCGTGATGTAGTGGGCTGCTCCTGGGGCTGTCGAACCAGTTTGGTGAACTTGCACTATCACTGCAACGGCTTGTTCTGCCTTAAGAAACGCAATGCTGGGACTTTTGCCCCTTTGACAAAGATAAACGCCAGCAGTAGCGATCCCCACAGTGCCATGGTGATATAGCTACTGACTCCCATGATATTTAGCCCGCTCTCCAGCATTTGTAACAGGAACAGCGCTAGCACAATGCCGAACACCTTGCCAAATCCACCATCAGGATTTACCCCGCCTAATACCGTCGCCAGGATAGTGATAAGCAATAGTGACTCACCGTAGGAGGCTTTGGCCGAGTTGAGTTTGGACATCATCAGCAACGCCGCGACGGCACACAGTAACGAGGAAATGACATAGACCCAAATCAGCGTGCGGCGGGTATTAATCCCAGAGAAAAAGGTGGCTTTTTCGTTGGAGCCGGACAGGTATATCTGTCGGCCCAGCGGGGTTTTGGCCAACATAAGCCAAAGCAGCAACGCCACCACGGCAAACAGATAAAGCGGGACTGGAACCCCAAGGAAATAGCTGCGATCCAATGCCAGCACATAGCTCGGAAAGTTAGAAATCGCCGAGCCTTTGGAGATCAGCACGTTCACCCCTTTGAGCAAGGTCATGATGCCCAGTGTCGCCAGAATTGGGGATACCCGAACCACCGAGATAAGCACCCCATTGATGATCCCCACCGCCAAGGCAACCGACCCTCCCGCCAACAGCATCACTATCAATGAACTGAACGTTGGCTCAAGATGGGTACACACCCAGGCCATCACCAACGCACTGGCGTTCGCAGTGGCAATAATGGATAAGTTGATGCCACCGGTCAGCATGGTGATCGCCATCGCCAGCGTCAATATCCCCGCGACGGGGATCTGTGAGGCGATGGATTGAAAATTGGCCGCAGACCAGAATACCTGTGGGATCAGCACACTGAACACGCCCGCCACCAGCGCCAGCAGTGCCACTAACCAGCGCTCGGTATGATCACGTTGAGTTGTTTTCGACATGGTTATATCCCTACCTTATGACGTTGGCCCCAGGCTGTCACACTGATGCTGATGACGATCACCAGACCGATCACCACGCTATGCCAGTACGACGAAATACCCAGTAAATTCAAACCATTTTGTAATATTGCCAGCAGGATCACCCCGAGCAGAGTACCGGTTAGGGTACCCCGCCCGCCGACAATACTGGTCCCGCCCAACACCACCGCCGCCAGCACGGTGAGTTCATAACCGAGCAACGAGTCCGGTGCCACCGTCAAGACGGTATAGGACTGCACCACACCGGCAATACCGGATAAAAACCCCATATAGCCATAAACAAACAGTTGCAGCTTAACAATGCTGAACCCCATGCGGGATGCCGCTTCCTGATTACCGCCCAACGCATAAATTTGCCGGCCAATGCTGGTGCGAGTCATCACCAAGGCAGTGATGATAATCGTCGCCAGCAAGGTCAAAATGGGCAGAGAAAGGCCATAGTCATAGCCATCAGCGGCGGTGAAAGAGAACAGCATAGGCCCATGTTCGAACCATTCTGGATAGGTATACAGCCAGACACCCCGGCTGAGATACAGCAGCAATCCGTAGAAGATATTCAGCGTGGAAATGGTAATAATGATGGACGGCACCCGCAGGCGATTAACCAATAGCGCATTGATCACCCCCAGCAACAAGCCGATGCCTCCCGCCAGTGCGAAAGCCACCGGGAAATTACCACCAAACTTCACAATGAATGTCACCATGACATATTGCGAGATAATGGTCATTGCCGGGAATGAAATGTCAATACCGCCAGAAATCAAAACGATAAAAAAACCACACGCCAAAATAGTTAGCATGGCGTAGTTATTTATCAAGTCATAAATATTGGCGAGCGTCAGAAATTCTGGGCTGGTGAAAGCAAGATAAGTCGAAATAATCAATATGGTAAAAGCCAACATAACTTCATGGCGTTTCAGATGCTCTTTATTGAATAAGCCTGTTTTTCCTACATCAGATTTATTGAGTACATGGGGATTAGCCATTGACTACCTCCGCAATGGCAGCTTCGCTGCTGTTACTTGGCAAGAACTCCTGCACAAGCCGCCCAGACCGCATAACGATAATACGGTGGCTATTAAAGTAAGCTTCATCAATCTCATCACAAACCATTAACACCGCAATCCCACGAGCCGCCAACGCATTGATAATATTATAGATGCCTGCCTTGTTGGCGATATCGACCCCAACGGTCGGCGAGTCGAGGATCAGTATTTTCGGGTCGGTTGCCAGCCATTTGGCGATGGCTATGCGCTGTGCATTTCCACCGGATAACGTATTGACCGGCAAGTCGCTATTACCGATTTTGATCGACAGGTGTTTCACCATGTCTTCGACCAGGGTGTCGACTCGCTCGGCCCGCATCAGGTGAAAGGCATTTTTAAGCCGGTGTAATACCGTGGCACTGATATTGTCGCGGATTGATTGCTCCATAATCAGCCCGGTGCTCATTCGGTCTTCCGAGACATAGCCCACACCGGCGGCAATAGCGTCGCGGTTACTGGCGAACCGCACTGGCTTATCATTGATACGAATGCTGCCCGACTCGGGTTTCGTTAAACCAAATAGGCTGAGGCACAGCTCTGTGCGGCCAGACCCCAGCAAACCAACCAGCGCGACAATTTCGCCAGGATGCAAAGCCAGTGAGATATTCTGGTATTCGTTGCCGCGGGAAAGCGCTTCTACTGCCAACACGACCGGGCGCGCTGCGCTGTAAGGCGGTAGCACCTGAAAATCAAATTTCATATCCGTCATCAACCAGGCCAGCCGTTGATTATCCACTTCAGCAGCGGGGTAGGTTCCAACCCACTGGCCATCTTTCAGCACGGTAATACGGTCTGAAATCTCCAGTACTTCGCTCAACCGGTGACTCACAAATACCACGCAGATATTACGTGATTTCAGTTCATGCACCACCCGTAGCAAGCCGTTAACTTCTTGCCGGGTCAGCGACGCGGTTGGCTCGTCCATCACAATAAGGCGGGCATCTTGCGCAAGCGCACGGCAGATAGCGACTAATTGTTTCTGGGCGATAGATAAATTCTCAACCAATTCGTCCAGATTAAGGTGGGCATCAATGCTGTTAATGACGCGTTCGGCTGTCTCCCGCATCTGACGTTTATTCACCCACAGCTGATGGTGATAATGGTTCATGGCGATATTCTCAGCCACGGTCAGGTTCGGGAATAATGATAAATCCTGATAAATGACCTGGATCCCCAGGCGGACAGACTCAATAGGCGTCAGGGTAGAATAGGTTTTGCCATCAATAATAATGGCGGCATCCCTATCGGGTTGGTAAACACCGGAGATAATCTTGATCAGTGTTGATTTGCCACAACCGTTCTGCCCAGCGAGGCAATGTACCTCACCCGGTAACAGGGTCATGGCCACCTTATTCAGCGCCTTGACGCCATAAAAGGTTTTACTGATATTTTCCAGGGTAATAAATGGCTGCATACATCCTCTTACTCCAGGCGGGCATTGATTGCAGAGCCGAACAAGATATCCGGCTCTGCGGTCATGCGGGGGAATTAATACAGGGAATCCACGTTGTCTTTGGTAACTCGCAATACATTGTGGAACTGAATCAGGTGTTTATCCTGATCAACCTCCGCTTTACCTACCCCTGGGATCTCCATGCCTGTTTCGATCTTCTCACCTTTAAGCACTTTGTCAGCAACGGCAGTCAGTGCATAACCGGCAGAACCTGGGTCATACGTGACGCCCATGGCGATATCTCCGCTTTTAACCAGCGAGGCTGCCTGAGAGGGGATCATCATGCCGAACACGTGAACATTATTTTTCGCGCGTTTCTCTTTCACTGCGCGCCCGGCGCCAATTGGGCCTTGTGAACCGAAGGCCACAATACCTTTCAGGTCGCTATGTGCTTTCATCAGATCCAGTGTAGTGCGGCGTGAGTCATCAATGCTCTCGGCGACAGGCATACGGCTGGTCACTTCAAACATTTCCGGATAATGCTCTTTCTGATATTTAACAAACAAATCTGCCCACAGGTTATGTTGCGGCACGGTCAGGCTACCGACATAAATGACATAACCCCCTTTTCCCCCCATCGCTTTTGCCATTTCTTCCACGTTGTCGGCGGCAAATTTGGCGTTATCGATAATTTCAATATCCCAGTTAGCGCTAGGCTGTCCTGGTGATTCGTTGGTTAATACCACGATACCGGCGTCACGCGCTTTCTTGAATACGGGCTCCAAGACATCGGCATCGTTCGGCACGATACTGATGGCACTGACTTTCTTGGCGATTAAATCTTCAATAATCTTAACCTGTTGTGGGGCGTCGGTACTGGATGGGCCAACCTGATAGGCCTTGATCCCCAAGTCTTTACCGGCACGTTCCACACCTTCACCCATGCGGTTGAACCAGGGCATTCCGGCGATTTTCGAGATATTGACGACTTCCACTTCTTGCGCCAATGCACCGCCCGAGCCCACCAGCATGCTGAACAGGCTAGCCGCCAATAACGTTTTCACACTCAATTTTTTCATCTAACACTCCCGGATCTAATGTAGGTTGAGGCATAACAGCCCAATAGCGAGATAACACATTGGTATTATTTATATTTTATTGTTAGTGACGATTTACCGGGATGCCGATTTTACATCTGCACAACATTCCCGTAGAGGGACTCTACAGCCTCGATAGCGATTTCCCCCATATCTTTGAATGCTATTTATATGGACAAACTTGCAACCTTCCCGGTTTGCGACGGGTGTCATGCTCCAGAGGGGAGAAACGAAGCGAATTACGTAAAAATAGCCGTCAGGAGGGTAATAACAGTGCTGGTTACAGGGATACTCTGGGTCGATGCGGCAGACCATTTTAATGCCAATCTGTTAACTCCCTTCCATTTTGCAGCGCAACAGTTGCCAGCCAGAGTTTTCCTGCGCATGATGCGGAAAATCTCACACTTTGTTACAGGCTTATGATTAACGTTGCGCTGATAGACGACCACGTGGTGGTTCGATCCGGGTTTGCCCAGTTACTGTCGTTGGAAGAGGATATCCGTATCGTCGGTCAGTTCGACTCGGCAGCACAGGCATGGCCGCACTTGCTACGCGATCCGATCGACGTAGCGGTGCTGGACATCGCCATGCCGGATGAAAGCGGCCTCAGCCTGCTCCAGCGTTTACGCCAACAGCGCCCCACCTTTCGCGCCATCATTCTCAGCATCTATGACACCAATGCCTTCGTGCAAAGCGCGATTGATGCCGGGGCCGGTGGTTATCTCACCAAACGCTGTGGCCCCCATGAATTGGTGCAGGCGGTGCGCGCCGTCAGCAGCGGCGGGCTTTACCTGTGCGCGGATGCCTTACGAGCACTGCGCCATACTCCGCAGCCACCGAAAGAATTGCAGGTACTCACCCCGCGCGAAAGAGAGATCTTCGATCTGCTGGTCAACGGCCTGAGCGTTAAAACCATTGCCCAACAGTTGACCTTAAGCCATAAGACCGTACAGGTGCACCGCGCCAATATCCTCGGCAAACTGCATTGCGATACTACCGTGGAACTGGTGCATTTCGCACTGCAACATCAACTGCTTGCCGGGAGTTAACCGGTGCCGCCAATGGTGCGCCGCCTGGCGCTTTCGCTGTTTCTGGCGCTGTTTTTTGCCCTCAGTTGGCTGGCCCTGTGGACCATTAGCCTGCACCTGAGCCATGACGGCCAACAGGCCGTGCTGCTGTTTCCTCAAGGGCTGCGGCTGGCGCTGCTGATCCTGCTACCCCGGCGTTACTGGCTCACGCTGTTACTGGCGGAAGCCGCCACGCTGTTATGGCTGCATGACCAGCAATTGCTGAGCGATCGCTCGGTGCTGTTGCTGCCGTTGCTAAGCCTGCTACCAGCCTGGGCCACTCAGCGGCTGTGGTATCGCTATCACCTGTACTGGCAACGGTTATCGCTATTGCTGGCGGCCATCGCTGCCAATGCGCTGCTGTGTGGGTTATTGGCGGGGCTCTGGCTGCCATCCAGTATCAGCCAAACCTTGCTGACCAGCTTTACCGGCGGCGTGCTGCTGGTGCCTTTCGTCTATCTGATTTATACCTACCTGCGCCAGCAACTGGTGACGTCGATGCCCGTTCCGCGCCCCTCAACACCACAGCTACGTACCTCGCTACTGCTGTGGTGTTCACTGTTTCTCACCATGGGGATTTGCGTGCAACTGGCGATCGCCCCGGAGATGGAGCGGCTGCTGTTGATCTTTATCTTTCTGCCCAACGTGTTTATGGCTTATCGCTTTGGCTGGCAAGGGGGCGTACTGGCGGCGCTGTTTGGCAGCGTGATGATCACCCTAACCCGTCAGGCCGGTGGCGCGTTTCAGGATCTGCAAGAGTTGGAGTTATTCCTTTCTACCCAGGCGCTGTTGGGGATTGGGTTGGGGATTGCCATCAGCCGTCAGCAGCAATTGGCGCAAAAGCTGCAGCGCTATCGCCAGCAGTTGGAGCAAGAACTGGCGGCCAAAAGACACCTGATGGAGCGGCTGGTGGGAACCGAAGAAGAGGTGCGCAAAGCCATCGCACGCGAGTTACATGATGAAATCGGCCAGAATATTACCGCCATTCAGATCCAGGCGATGTTGGTGAACCGCAGCGCCACCGCCCCAGCCACCCGCCTGGCTGCGGAGCAGATTGATTCGTTGTCACAACGCATCCACCACACGACCCGCACCCTGCTACGGCAACTGCGCCCACCGGTGTTGGAAGAGATGGAGCTGGACAAAGCCCTGCACCACCTGGCCGATGAGTTTTCCTTTGCCGAACAGGGGATCAGCTTCCAGCTGGATTACCGCCTGCCAGCCACGCCAGATGATGAAACCCTGGTATTTACCCTCTACCGCGTGGCACAGGAGTTGCTCAATAACATCAGCAAACATGCCTGCGCCAGTCATGTGCATTTAAGCCTGACGCAAACCCACCAAACGATCACCCTGGAAGTCCGTGACGACGGCCAGGGCATGCCATTGCAACCCACCAGCGGTTTTGGCCTGCGCGGTATCGAAGAGCGGGTGCGCGCACTGGGGGGCGATTGGCGGCTCCATCGGCGTAATGGCACGCGCATAATTGTTAACCTGCCCACAAAACTGAACAAAAACCCCGTCTGACTAGGACTTAGTCTTAGGTGCCTAAAACCTTGTCTCATCCAATTCTATTTTCAGCACCCTACACTGCTCTCACTGTCTGGAGGACCTCATGGCATCGGCCACGTTAACCGCAGAGCAAATCAGCGCACGTTACCGCTACTGGCGACCACGCCTGATGTTTTCGATGATCGTCGGCTACGGCGCATTTTATCTGACACGCAAAAGCGTCAGCTATGCGATGCCGGTGATGCAGCTCGAACTGGGGTTGGACAAAGGGGATATCGGTCTGCTGGGTACGCTGTTTTACCTGGCCTACGGCGGCTCGAAGTTTGTCTCCGGCATCGTCAGCGATCGCAGTCAGGCGCGCTGGTTTATGGGCGTCGGGCTATTTATCACCGGCGTGCTGAACATCGTGTTTGCCTTTTGCCATTCGCTGACGGCGTTGCTGGTGGTCTGGACGTTAAACGGTTTCTTTCAGGGCTGGGGCTGGCCGCCCTGCGCCAAGATGCTCACCAGTTGGTATTCGCGCAACGAGCGTGGCTTCTGGTGGGGCACCTGGAATACATCGATCAGCCTGGGCGGTGCGGCCGTGCCATTGCTGTCCGGATATATGGCTTCGCACTACGGTTGGCAAGCTGCGCTGTTGCTGCCGGGAGCCATCGGGATGCTGATTGGGCTGTGGTTGTGCTGGCAACTGTGCGGCAAACCGCAGCAGCAAGGATTACCCAGCGTAGGCCACTGGCGACGCGATCCGCTGGAGCTGTGGCAAGAGCAGCAAAGCCCCGCGATGCCGATGCGGCGGATGTTGTTTGACACCATATTGCGCAATCCGACCATCTGGTTGCTCGGTGTGTCTTACATCCTGGTGTACCTGATACGTATTGCGCTGAACGATTGGGGCAACATCTGGCTGGCGGAGAGCCACGGCGTCAACCTGATGAAGGCCAACGCCACGTTGTCACTGTTTGAACTGGGTGGGCTGTTTGGCGCGCTGTTTGCCGGTTGGGGATCGGATCTGCTGTTTCGCGGCCTGCGAGCACCGATGATCCTGCTGTTCTCCATCGGATTGTTTGTGACGACGACCGCTCTGTGGCTGGCCCCGCTGCACCATTACGGGCTGCTTTCAGCCTGCTTTTTCGGCCTCGGCTTTTTTGTGTTTGGGCCGCAGATGCTGATCGGGCTGGCCGCCACGGAGCACTGCCACAAGGACGCGGCCGGTACCGTGACCGGGTTTCTTGGTCTGTTCGCCTACCTGGGGGCCGCGCTGGCCGGTTGGCCGCTGGCGCAGGTGTTACAGCATTACGGCTGGTATGGCTTTTTTGCCCTGCTGGCACTGGCGGCCACCTGCGTCGGCCTGCTGTTGATGCCGCTGTTGATGGCCGGGCAGATACGACAACAGTAAGACATGATTTTTACAGGGTGATGAGGGATTTTAGTCGGTGCAATCCCCCTCACCCTAACCCCCTCCCACAGGGAGAGGGGACCGTGTGTGCAACATATTATCTTCTGCGTCTGACGTCAGATCGGAGGGACTGGAGCCAGAGGAAAAAAATGCCACAGATTGATCCTCGCACCCAATAGCAACACCGGATCAGCTCCCTCTCCCTGTGGGAGAGGGTTGGGGTGAGGGGAAATTGGTTTGCTTTACCCTACAAAGACAACAACAAAAAGGACAACACCATGAAATTGACACCTCTCAACACCCTGCTGGCCACCACGCTGGCGCTGACTGCCCTGGCCGGAACCGTGCAGGCCAAAGGCCGTCTGGTGATCTATTGCAGCGCCACCAACGCCATGTGCGAGGAAGAAGCCAAAGTCTTCGGGGAGAAATACGACGTTAAGACCAGCTTTATCCGCAACGGCTCTGGCAGCACCCTGGCCAAGGTAGACGCGGAGAAGAAAAACCCACAGGCTGACGTCTGGTATGGCGGCACGCTGGATCCTCAATCGCAGGCTGGCGAAATGGATTTACTGGAGGCTTACGCCTCGCCGAACCTGGCGCAAATCATGCCGCAGTTCCGCGATCCGGCCAAACGTAAAGGCAACTACTCCTCTGCGGTGTATATCGGCATTCTCGGTTTTGGCGTCAACACCGATCGTCTGAAAGAGAAAAACCTGCCTGAACCCAAGTGCTGGAAGGATTTGACCAACCCGATCTACAAAGGGGAGATCCAAATCGCCGATCCACAAAGCTCCGGCACGGCCTACACCGCGCTGGCCACCTTTGCGCAGCTGTGGGGCGAAGAAGCCGCCTTTGATTACCTGAAACAGCTGAACGGCAATATCTCACAGTACACCAAGTCCGGCATCGCCCCGGCCCGTAACGCCGCGCGCGGTGAAACTACGATCGGCATTGGCTTCCTACACGACTATTCGCTGGAAAAAGAGAAAGGCGCCCCTCTGACTCTAGTTTCCCCGTGCGAAGGTTCTGGCTATGAAATCGGCGGCATCAGCATCCTCAAGAACGCCCGCAATATGGAAAACGCCAAGCTGTTCGTGGATTGGGCACTGTCAAAAGAAGCTCAGGAGCTTTCCTGGAAGAAGGGTCAGTCTTACCAGATCCTGACCAATACCACGGCAGAGACCTCCCCTAACTCGCTGAAGCTGGATCAACTGAAACTGATCGATTACGACATGGATACCTACGGCGCTTCCGACATGCGTAAAAAGCTGATCACCAAATGGGTTAACGACGTGAAGATGGGCCACTGATCCCATCCAGCATCTATCGGGCGTAGGCTCTACGCCCGCTTCATTTTCGTTTATTCCGGGGAATATCATGTCTGAAACCATCACCTTGCGCACGGCGCAGGGGCGGGATCACATTTTCTACTGGTTGCTGCTGGCGCTGGCAGGTTTCGCCCTACTGCCTTCCTACAGCCTGGACTACGGGCTGCTGGAGGCGACCAGCGAAGAGCTGCTGGCGGCCTACGGATGGTCACATGCAGGCCTGGCTGTGCTGTGGTTTGCCGCCCCGCTGCTGCTGGCTGTGCGCCCGCAGATTGCCACTGGCCGCGAGCAACGCAACCGCCACCTGTTTGATGCCGGTTACGCCCTGGCCTGTGGGTTATTAGTATTTATCAGCGCCGCCGCGACCGGTACCGGGATGGGGTTCGCTACCTTGCCGCTGCTGGTGGCAATGGGCGCAGTGATCACCCTTGCGCTCTCAAGGCTGGAATGGCTGGGTGGCGATCGCTTCGTACTCGGTTCACTGGTGGCAGTGATCGCCCTGATCGTGCTGTTTATCATTTACCCCAGCATCGCCATCTTTATCCCAATGTTCACCGATGAGGCCGGTGCCTTCGCCCCGTTGGCGTTTATGCAAACGCTCGGGCAGGCGCATATCCTGCAGGTGATCTGGAACTCCTTCCTGCTGTCCGTGGCCGTCGGGATTGGCTGTACCTTCTTCGGCATGGTGCTGGCGATTTATACCACGCGTATCGCCCGCCGTTCGGCGGTGATTGGCCGTATCTTCTCGATCCTGCCAATCGTCACACCGCCGTTTGTGGTTGGCTTGGGCGTCACCCTGATGATGGGCCGCTCCGGTTACATCACCGAGCTGATGGTGACCTGGTTTGGCCTGACCAATACCAACTGGCTCTACGGCTTTACCGGGATCTGGTTGGCCCAGGTGCTGGCCTTTACGCCCATGTCATTTATGATCCTTGATGGGGCTATCAAGACCATCCATCCGTCGCTGGAAGAGGCGTCCTACACGTTGCGCGCCAACCGCTTCCAGACCTTTACCCAGGTGTTTATGCCGCTGCTGAAACCGGCACTGGCCAACTCGTTCCTGATCGTCATTGTTCAATCGTTGGCGGACTTCAGTAACCCCTTGGTTCTCGGCGGCAACTTCGACGTATTGGCCACGCAGATCTACTTCTACATTACCGGTGCGCAGCTTGATTATCAGGCAGCCAGTACGCTGGGCGTGGTGCTGCTGATGTTCTCGCTGCTGGTGTTCTGCGTACAATACATGTGGATCGGCAAGCGTTCCTACGTGACCATTTCCGGCAAATCCAACCACGGCGACGTTCAGCCGCTGCCGGTGACGCTGGTGTGGGGCGTCTCGCTGATGCTGTATGTCTGGATCGCCTTCAACATCTTGCTGTACGGCAGCATTTTCTACGGCAGCTTTACCGTTAACTGGGGCGTGGACTACACGCTGACGCTGGACAACTTCAGCAAGCTGTTCGGCCAAGGCTTCAGCGACGGCGCATGGCCTTCCCTGATCGACACCTTGCTGTATGCCGGGATTGCCGCACCGATCACTGCCATTTTCGGCCTGCTGATTGCCTACATCGTGGTACGCCAGCAATTCCAAGGCAAGAAGGTGATCGAGTTCAGCACCATGCTGTGTTTCGCGGTGCCAGGAACCGTGGCCGGTGTTTCCTACATTCTGGCGTTTAACAGCGCGCCGGTTTACCTGACCGGAACGGCAGCCATCGTGATCATTTCGATGGTGATGCGCAACGTGCCAGTGGGGATCCGCGCGGGTATCGCAGGTTTGGGGCAACTGGACAAGTCGCTGGATGAGGCCTCTCTAAGCCTGCGTGCCGGTTCCCTACGCACCATAGTGTATATCCTGCTGCCCTTGCTGCGCCCGGCGATCCTCTCGGCGTTGGTCTACAGCTTTGTCCGTGCCATGACCACCGTGAGCGCCATTGTTTTCCTGGTTACGCCAGATACGCGCGTCGCGACGTCCTACATCCTTAACCGGGTCGAGGACGGCGAGTATGGCGTGGCCATTGCCTACGGATCGATCCTGATCGTAGTGATGCTGGCGATTATTTTCCTGTTTGATGCCCTGGTTGGCGAAGCGCGGGTCGCGCGTTCCAAAGCCCGGAATGCGGCCTGATACCCGGCGGAGAAGGATGAACAACATGTCTGACATTCAAGATAAAAAGCACTTTGTTGAACTGAAAAACGTCGCCAAGCGGTTTGGCAACAACACCGTGATTGAAAACCTGAGCCTGGCAATCCCCCGTGGGGATATGGTGACGCTGCTTGGCCCTTCCGGCTGCGGTAAAACCACGGTCCTACGTCTGGTCGCCGGGCTGGAGAAACCCAGTGGCGGGCAGATCTTTATCGACGGCGAGGACGTGACCGATCGCTCCATTCAGCAGCGGGACATCTGCATGGTATTCCAGTCCTACGCGCTGTTCCCCCACATGTCGCTGGGGGATAACATCGGCTATGGCCTGAAAATGCTGGGAAGACCCAAGGCGGAGATCCGCGATCGGGTACGTGAAGCCCTGATGCTGGTCGATCTGGAGGGGTTTGAAGAGCGCTATGTCGATCAGATCTCCGGCGGCCAGCAGCAACGCGTCGCTCTGGCACGTGCGCTAATCCTCAAACCCAAGGTGCTGCTGTTCGATGAGCCGCTGAGTAACCTGGATGCCAACCTGCGCCGCAGCATGCGTGAGAAGATCCGCGAGTTGCAGCAGCAGTTCAACATCACCTCACTCTACGTCACCCACGATCAAAGCGAAGCCTTTGCGGTTTCCGACACCGTGCTGGTGATGAACAAAGGAGAAATCATGCAGATTGGCGCGCCGCAAACGCTGTACCGTTACCCGGCCTCGCGCTTTATGGCCGGATTCATGGGCGATGCCAACATCTTCCCAGCCAAGGTAACCAGCAGCGGCGTAGAGATCTTTGGCTACCCGGTGCCGCGCCCGCAAGGGTTTGCCCCCGGTTTGCAGCAATGTACCGTGGGCGTGCGCCCGGAAGCGATTACCCTCAGCCAACATGGGGAACCGAGCCAGCGCTGCACCATCAGTAAAGTGGCTTACATGGGGCCTCAGTATGAGGTGCTGGTGAACTGGCACGATCAGTCGCTGCTGCTGCAGGTAAACGCTACGCAGTTACAGCCCGAACCGGGCGACAGCTATTTCCTGCAAATCCATCCGTTCGGCATGTTTGTCCTCGCCGACGAGTAAGCTGAATTGCCCCCCGCTCGTCGTTACGGGCGGGGTATTTTTCGATGTCCATCCCTTACTCCTATCTCGATATCACTGCATTTACGGCACTGATGTGATCTCGCTCTGCTTCTTCTCTTCTATCGCTTTGCAAACGCGCGCCGTCGGGTAATGCTGTCAGCAATGTAAACGCTTAACCTTTTGGCTTGAACCGGCTCAGGAAATGCCCACATGCATGCTAACTCCCGTTTTACCCTGGCGGAAATCCTCGCCCGCCGCGATTGGCAAAACCCTGCCTGCACTCATTACCAACGTCTACCGGCACATCCTCCGTTTGCCAGTTGGCGTGATGCCACTGCGGCCCGGGAAGATGCTGCCAGCCCGAGCCAACAACTGCTCAACGGCGAGTGGCAGTTCAACTATTTCGGGCGGCCTCAGGCAGTACCAGAAAGCTGGTTGGAACAGGATCTGCCGGATGCCGACAGGTTAGCTGTCCCTGCCAACTGGCAGCTAGCGGGTTACGACGCCCCGATTTACACCAACGTCAAATATCCAATCCCGGTAAATCCGCCGCTGGTACCCGAAGATAATCCGACCGGCTGCTATTCCCGCAGCTTTAGCGTGGATGCCGAGTGGCTGGCCAGTGGTCAAACCCGCATTATTTTCGACGGCGTTAACTCGGCGTTTTACCTGTGGTGCAATGGCCACTGGGTCGGCTATTCGCAAGACAGCCGTCTGCCTGCCGAATTTGACCTCAGTGCTGTGCTGCAACCCGGGGAAAACCGGCTGGCGGTGATGGTGCTGCGCTGGTGCGACGGCAGCTATCTGGAAGATCAGGACATGTGGCGGATGAGCGGGATTTTCCGCGACGTCAGCCTGCTGCATAAACCCGCCGCTCACCTGAGCGATATCCATATCACCACGCCACTGAGCGACAGCTTCCGCCGTGGGGAATTGGTGGTGGAGGTGCAAACCAATCAGCCCCAGCAACATCAAGTTCAGGTACAGCTGTGGCGCAATGAAACCCTGATTGTCGAGCAGACGCAGAGGTTCGGCAGTGAAATTATTGATGAGCGCGGCGCTTATGACGATCGCACGACTCTGCGTTTGCCCGTGGAACAACCCGCACTATGGAGCGCGGAAACGCCGGAGCTGTATCGTGCTGTGATCCTGTTACTTTCCACAACCGGTGAACTGATAGAGGCGGAAGCCTATGACGTCGGGTTCCGCCAGGTTGCCATCAGCAATGGGTTGCTGAAGCTCAACGGTCAACCCTTGTTGATCAGGGGCACCAACCGCCACGAGCACCATCCAGAACATGGCCAGGTGATGGATGAAGCCACCATGCGCCAGGATATCCTGCTGATGAAGCAGCATAACTTCAACGCAGTGCGCTGTTCCCATTACCCAAACCATCCGCTGTGGTACAAACTGTGCGATCGTTACGGCTTGTATGTGGTCGACGAAGCCAATATTGAAACCCACGGCATGCAGCCAATGAACCGGCTTTCGAACGATCCACTCTGGCTGCCCGCCATGAGCGAGCGCGTTACGCGCATGGTGCAGCGCGATCGCAACCATGCCTGCATCATCATCTGGTCCTTGGGCAACGAGTCCGGCCACGGTTGCAATCATGATGCACTGTACCGCTGGGTGAAAAGCCAGGATCCTACTCGTCCAGTGCAGTATGAGGGGGGTGGTGCCAATTCGGCGGCCACGGATATTGTGTGCCCGATGTATGCCCGCGTCGATCAGGATCAGCCTTTCCCGGCGGTGCCCAAATGGTCGATCAAAAAGTGGATCGGCATGCCCGATGAACACCGCCCGTTAATCCTGTGTGAATATGCGCATGCTATGGGCAACAGTTTTGGCGGCTTCGATCGCTACTGGCAGGCTTTTCGCAAGCATCCGCGCCTGCAAGGCGGCTTTGTCTGGGACTGGGTCGATCAGGCCTTAACCCGCACAGATGACAGCGGCCAAGCTTATTGGGCCTACGGAGGCGACTTTGGCGATACCCCCAACGATCGTCAGTTCTGCCTCAACGGATTGGTCTTCCCCGATCGCAGCCCCCACCCAGCATTGTTCGAAGCGCAACGCGCACAGCAGTTTTTCCAGTTCCAGTTTGATGCCCAGCAACTGGCACTCACCATCACCAGCGAATACCTGTTCCGGGCAACCGACAATGAACAGCTTAACTGGCGTCTGGAGTTGGACGGCGTAGAACGAGCCAGCGGTAGCCTGCTGCTCAACCTGCCGCCACAGGGCAGCACCACGGTCACCCTGCTGGATAAGTTGCCGATGATCCACCGCCCAGGCGAGCTGTGGCTGAACGTGGAGGTGGTACAGCCTCATGCCACAGACTGGTCAGAAGAACATCATCGTTGCGCCTGGGATCAATGGCGTTTGCCACGCACGTTGCATCTGGCGCCACCAACCAGCGGCGGCTTTGCCCCGCAGTTAACGCAGAACGAGCAGCAGATTGACATTATCCACGGCAACCAACGCTGGCAGTTCGAACGGGCTTCCGGCTGCCTGAGCCAGTGGTGGCAAGATGAAAAGGCCACACTACTGACGCCGCTACGCGATAGCTTCATCCGCGCACCGCTGGATAACGATATCGGCATCAGCGAAGTGGATCGTATCGACCCTAACGCCTGGATCGAGCGCTGGAAGCTGGCGGGGATGTATCAACTGGAGGAGCAGTGCACACAGATTTATGCCGATGCGTTGAGTGACGGCGTGCGAGTGGTGACTGAACATACGTTCAGCTTTAACCAGCAGGTGCTGCTACACAGCCGCAAACAGTGGCTGTTCGATTGCCACGGCAGCGTGCAGGTTGAGGTGGATGCCACGGTGGCCGACGCCCTGCCCCCTCCCGCCCGTATCGGCCTCAGTTGCCAACTGGCCGAGGTGCATCCACAGGTACAATGGTTGGGGCTGGGGCCGCACGAGAACTACCCGGACCGCAAGCTTTCTGCCCAACATGGGCTGTGGACCAGACCGCTGGAGCAGTTGCATACACCCTATATTTTCCCAGGGGAAAACGGCCTGCGTTGCGACACGCAACGGTTGCACTATGGCAACCTGCAAGCCGAGGGGCACTTCCACTTCTCGCTCAGCCGTTACGGCCTACAGCAGTTGATGAATTGCAGCCATGTGCATTTGCTGCAGGAAGAGCCCGGCACCTGGTTACATCTGGATGCCCAGCATATGGGCGTGGGCGGTGATGATTCCTGGAGCCCAAGCGTGAACGAGGACTTCCTGCTGACTGCTGGACGTTATCGTTATCGGTTGAGTTTGAAACGAGCAGCCATGGGATAAATCTGCCAAAAGCTCAACGGGTTGCGCATTCTATAAGCAAACAAACGCAGAATGCGTAATCCCCTTTGACTTCCCCTCTGCACCCCGTTATGATTCCGCTCGTTCAAACGATTCCTCTGTAGTTCAGTCGGTAGAACGGCGGACTGTTAATCCGTATGTCACTGGTTCGAGTCCAGTCAGAGGAGCCAATTCCAATTCTATGCTGTCCCAGAAAATCCCAAATCCCATATCCGATTAAAAATCGACACATCATATAAAAATCGGGTTAGACCCCTTCCCACACTTAGTACTGATGACTGCCAATACATTTGAGGGCTTTATTAGAGGCCTATTCGGTTCGATTTAAATTTCCCCGTTCAGGAATATGATAGAAATCAAGTCAGAAAAAGAATCATCATCTCATTTCATCGATGATTTTCTTGTCAGCGACATTTTTCCCGCCTCATTCAAAGAAAGTCCTTTGGTTTCGGGAGCAAATAAAACCGAAACAATTAACCCCACTAAAGAGATAAATGCGCCGATTAGCATCACCGTATTTATTCCATAGCGAGTAATAAATACCGGCAAAGCCCACATCGAAATAATCGCGCCAATCCGGCTGATAGACATAATCACCCCAACTGCAGAGGCGCGTATATCGGTGGGGAAGAGTTCGTTGGGATAAAGCCACTGTAATATTCCCGGACCACCAGAGAAAAATGCGTACACCGCAAAGGCAATAACCACCAGGCTAATTTGTAAATGATCAACCAGCCCAAGAATAGCCAGAGCGCCGGTCATCATCGCAAAACTCCCAATCAACAGCGGACGACGGCCCAGCGTATTGAGCCAGTACATGGCAGGAATGCAGCCTAGCATAAAGAAGAGGCTTATCACCACATTCCCCAGCGCCGCATTTTTCCCCTGATCCCAACCCAGCAGGCCAACGATTTGCGGACCAAAGGTGTAAATCGCAAACATCGGAATAACCTGACAGGTCCAGATCACGGCAACAAAGAGCACTACGGGAAAATGTCGCTTGCTAAACAACTGCAAGAAACGCGTTTCCGGCTGCGGTTCTTCGTCAAATATCAGCGGCTCACCGAACAGTTTCAACATCATTTGCTCGCACTCTTTTACCCGGCCTTTACGCAACAGCCAGCGCGGGGATTCAGGCAGATCAAAACGTCCGATAAGAATGACCAAACAGGGGATAAAGGCACTGCCGAGCATCCAGCGCCAGCCATCCACCATATCGTAAAGCCAGAAACCAACAAGATTGGCGCAAGTCGCCCCGACATACCACATAGCCGCAATAAAACCGACGGCAAACGCCCGCTGGCGGGTGTTGGAAAATTCAGTAATCATTGAAGTTGCAATGGGATAATCAGCGCCAATAACAATACCGATTAATACCCGCATGACCAGAAGTTCTGCGGGTGTGGAAACAAACATGGTCGCGACAGAAATAAGTCCGATGGCGACAATGTCGATCAGGAACATTTTTCTCCGCCCAACGCGATCACAAATATAGCCAAACAGTGAGGTACCAATAAATAACCCCACCAGCGTCCCAGCCCCCAACAGGCCAATCCATTGCGCATCGAGTTTTAATAATGGCGTGAGTTGTTCCAGCGCCACGCCGATTATCACCAGGACATAACCATCCAAAAATGGGCCACCACTGCCCCAGAGCATGATCCGCCGATGAACTGACGAAAACTGAATATCATCATATTTTCTGGGCTGCATATGCGTTTCCTTTTTTATTACAAAAAACTTTCATATTGCGAGCAAAAAAATCAACCGTAACGATATTCCACGCCGAAAGTTCCGCGCGGGTATTCCCATTTTTCCAGCGCACTTCCCAGCCCGAGAATTCGACAGGTTCCACATTCAAGACACCCGGCGTAATCAAAACGCACTGAACCATCCTCTTGCTTTTTATATAACCCTGCCGGGCAGGCTTTGGTTAATAGCGTCATCACCTGCATATCGGGCTGCGATTTCACAATGATGTGCGGGTTTTGTTCATCGACGTTGAATTTATTGATGCCCAGTTTGACATCCACATTGACTGGCTTACTCATAGCGCAGTGACTCCTTTAATACCGTCTTTCACCAAGTTGATAAAGCCCACTTTCTTGGCGTGTTTAAGGATGTTTTTACGCAGCGGCACAGGTGGTTTTCCATTAATGGTAAATAACTCGCTGGCGATGCCAATGGCCATTTCCGGGTATTGCGTGAACATGCGAGGGTTGTCGAGGAACGCGGGCATTTTCTGGTACATTTTCATGTCCCGCAACGGTCCACCCTCAAGCAGAGCAAGGTATTCGCTGAGGCTCTTTTTACTATAATCGTCTCGCTTCATTGCGCTGAGCAGCGTTTTTGCGGCGGCTTCTCCGGAGGCAACCGCCAAATCCATACCGCGAATGGTGAACCCCAGGTTCATGCACATACCCGCCGCATCACCTGCAATCAGCACGCCATCTCCCACCAGTTCGCTCTGCATGCGTAGGCCCGCTTCTGGGACAACGTGGGCCCCATACTCAATCATCTTGCCGCCTTCAATCAGCGGAGCCACTACCGGATGGCGTTTGAAATCTTCCAGCATCTGCGGAACGGATTTTTTTGCGTCTTTCAAGTGATGAAGCCCGCAAACCAGCCCGAGCGAAAGCGTGGTGTTATTGGTGTAAAGAAAACCACCGCCCATTAATCCATCCGTTGGTGCACCAGCGAATAACCAGGCCACTCCTTCACTGCCTCGCAAATTGAATCGATTTTGCAGCACCTCTTTCGGCAACTCAATCAGCTCCTTAACACCCACGGCCACATTTTCTGCTGTAACCGGTTTGGTCATTCCCAATTGTTCGGCAAGCAGGGAGTTCACGCCATCAGCAAGAATCACCGCTTTGGCCTCAAGGACGTCGCCATCAGCTTCCACACCAATAACCTTGCCATCTTTTACCACCAGTCTGTCAACCCGAATTCCAGTAATGCACTGCGCTCCAGCGTTTTCCGCCTGATCTATTAGCCAGGCATCAAATTTGCTGCGCAATACCGAGTAAGAAACCTCCCCGGCTTTCGGCTCGTCGCCATTGTGATAATCCAATGTCATCGCGCGCGTTTGTGTCAGAAACGACAATTTTTCGTGGGTGATCACACGTTCGACGGGAGCCTGCTCGGCAAAACCCGGGATAATACGCTCCAGACTGTGGGCGTACATGCGTCCACCTGTCATGTTTTTTGCACCCGCAGAATTACCGCGTTCAATAAGCAGAACCTGCGCCCCTTCTCGGGCAAGCACCAGAGCTGCAACCGCCCCTGCAAGCCCGGCTCCAACAATGATGGTATCGAAGACATCTTCGGACATAACCACTCCTGAACCTGAATAAAGTGGCAACGCATACCTTCACACGCTGCCGAAAGAGATCAACTGGCTAGCAGACGAGTCAGCTTTGGAAGGATAGTGAAAAGATCGCCCACAATGCCGTAATCCGCGTACTGGAAAATCGGTGCATTTTTATCTTTATTGATTGCCACGATAGTCTGAGCACCATTGGCACCGACCATGTGCTGAATTTGGCCAGAGATCCCTACGGCCAGATAAAGCTCAGGTTTGAGGAGTAAATTCGAAATGCCTACATAGCGCTCGTGCTCCATCCATTTTTCGTTTTCCGCGACCGGACGCGAGCAGGCGAGTTCAGCACCGATAACTTCACACAAAGCATTCGCCAGAGCGATATTCTCCTTGCTTCCAATACCGCGCCCAACGCTGACAACCAGCCGAGCTTTATCAAGATCCACGGAATGGCTTTCCCGTACCTGTTTGCCAGTGCAAACAATGGTATTTTCGGGAGCCAGCCACTGCACCGGTTGTACCGTTCCGCTCCTTGCGACATCAGGCTTCGCCGCCTCGAAAGTTCCGCCACTCAAGGTCAGTATGCACAAGGGTGAATAAAGGGTTTCATTGCTAAAGGCCAACCCGCCGTAAACCATATGTTTTGCCACCAGCACGCCATCAGAAACCGCAGCTCCACTGGTATCATTCACTACAGCAGCACTTAGACGAGCCCCTAGTCTTGCCGCCAGCAATTTGCCACGACGGCTATTAGGCAACAGGACCAGTCCACTTTGGTTCTGGCCTTTAAGCGTCTCAACCAGCGTATCTGCATAATCTTCGATAATACTGTCGTCCGGTTTGCCTTGCAGCTGCCAGACCTGGTTTGCACCCAGTTGAAATGCCGCCGTACTGTGTTCTGCGTTAAGGGCAAACACCTGAATATTCTCCCCCAAGGTCTGTGCCCCCCCCATCAGTTCCGGCAAACGGGACAAGGTATCGCTAAAAACCCAAACGTTTGAAAACTTGCTCATAACCTGCCCCTTTTTACTGGATAATCTTGCGTAAATACCCGGCAAATGCCGCAACCTGTTCATCGCCATCACCTTCGATGATGACCCGCAAACGTTCTTTCTGTTTTGGAGCAACGATTTGCTGTTCAGACAAAGCGGTGACATCCCCGATACCCACATCTGCCGCCATCCATACTTGAACGGGCTTTTTCGCGGCACCGAGGATGGCTTTCATGGAAGGAATTTGTGGAGTATTGATATCGGTGGTGACACAAATCACCGCTGGCAGCGGGACGGAAAGGGTTTCGGTTTCATCTTCGAGTTCGCGTTCAACCACAATCATATCAGCACTTATCGAAAGAATTTTTTTGATACCATTTAGCGCCGGAATGCGCAAAGCTTCACCAAGCAACAGGCCCACTTGTTGAGCGTAGAGATCGGCTGAGCCGTCACCACATAGAATCAGGTCAAACCCTAGTTTGTTAACTGCAATGCCCAGTACCGTTGCCGTGTGATGTGGTAAGGCGTGTTCCAGTTGTTCATCAATCACGACCACCAGTTCATCCGGCCCGCGTGAAAGCACATCCTTTCGCCCTTTAGCATTATTCAGGATGTTACCGCCCGCGCTAAGCGCGACAATGTGCGCATCCGCAACCTGTACTTTGAGTTGAACCGCGGCTTCGATAGCATTGAGATCGTACTGGCTGATTTTGCTTTCGACACGGGATAAATCTAATGAACCATCAACATAATTAACCGTAATATCCTGCTCATCGGGCACACTTTTGTAACATGTAATAATCCTCATCACATCTCCTGATATATTAATGAAAGCATTATTCATTGCAGCAATGGAGTGAATAAATATCATATCCAAAAGTGAAAAAGTAAAACCCCAATCACCAATATTGAACATACCAAGCCATAATCATGGAAATATTCAATATTGCCACTTGCCTCACAAACATTGAATTTCACAGAGTTAAAAATCTTCACAACAAAACTCATCCCATTGTTTTAAATGAACTAAAACGAAATTCTTGTGATGTGTTTATTACAAAAACAAATTTGACAGAGTTAACGATACAGGCGTTTACTAGTATTTAGCATTGTACGAGAGCTTACTCCATCAGGAGAAATTCATTTCAACTGAAATAAAATTAACATAATTTAAACAAACGAGAAACTTATTATTTCAAACATCCTTATTCACGCCATATAAAAGCGGGATTGACTATGAAAAATGAAAAGAAAAAGGTGGGAATAGAACCCAAAGTATTCTTCCCGCCGCTGATTATCGTCGGCATTCTCTGCTGGCTAACCGTCCGCGACCTGAATGCAGCTAATACTGTTATTAATGCCATCTTCAGTTATGTCACTAACGTCTGGGGCTGGGCCTTTGAATGGTACATGGTAGTCATGTTCGGCGGCTGGTTCTGGTTGGTTTTCGGCCGCTACGCCAAAAAACGTCTCGGTGACGATCCACCGGAATTCAGCACGTCTAGCTGGATTTTTATGATGTTCGCTTCATGTACCTCCGCTGCAGTACTGTTCTGGGGGTCGATTGAAATTTACTACTATGTCTCCAGTCCACCGTTCGGCCTCGAACCCTATTCCATACAGGCAAAAGAGTTAGGCCTGGCGTACAGCCTGCTGCACTGGGGACCGTTGCCGTGGGCAACGTACAGCTTCCTTTCCGTGGCATTCGCTTACTTTTTCTTTGTTCGCAAAATGGATGTGATTCGCCCGAGCAGTACGCTTATCCCGTTGATGGGTGAAAAACGCGCCAACGGAATTATCGGTACCATCATCGATAACTTCTATCTGGTGGCGTTAATCTTTGCGATGGGTACCAGTCTGGGCCTTGCGACACCACTGGTGACGGAGTGTATTCAGTTTCTGTTCGGCATTCCACATACGCTGCAACTCGACGCCATCATCATCACCTGCTGGATAATTCTGAATGCTATTTGCGTGGCTTGCGGTCTGCAAAAAGGGGTAAAAATCGCCAGTGACGTGCGCAGCTATCTGAGTTTCTTGATTCTCGGGTGGGTGTTTATTGTCGGCGGTGCCAGTTTCATCATGAACTACTTCACGGACTCCGTGGGTACGTTGCTGATGTATCTACCGAGGATGCTGTTTTATACCGATCCGATAGCTAAAAGTGGTTTCCCTCAAGGTTGGACCGTTTTCTACTGGGCCTGGTGGGTGATTTATGCCATTCAGATGAGCATCTTCCTCGCCCGAATTTCGAAGGGCCGTACCGTGCGTGAACTGTGTCTCGGTATGGTTGCCGGGCTGACCGCTGCGACCTGGTTGCTGTGGACCATTCTTGGCAGTAACACCTTGCAGTTGATGGATCAAAACGTTGTCAATATTCCTGAGCTTATCAAGCTGTACGGTGTGCCACGCGCCATCATCGAAACATGGGCCGCTCTACCACTCAAAACTGCCACCATCTGGGGTTTCTTCATTCTTTGCTTCATCGCCACTGTGACGCTCATTAATGCCTGCTCTTACACCCTGGCAATGTCGACCTGTCGCTCAATGAAAGATGGCGATGAACCACCGCTGCTGGTGCGTATCGGTTGGTCTGTTCTAGTGGGGGTCATTGGTATCGTGCTACTGGCACTCGGCGGACTCAAACCGATACAGACGGCAATTATCGCCGGTGGATGCCCGCTTTTCTTCGTCAACATCATGGTCACGCTTTCGTTTATCAAAGACGCAAAAATACACTGGAAAGACTAATAGTTAACAAATAAATCAATAAATTAAGAGGTTAAATAGATGGATTTTAGACTGAATGATGAACAGGAACTGTTTGTTGCTGGTATCCGCGAATTAATGGCCAGCGAAAACTGGGAAACCTACTTCGCCCTGTGTGATAAGGACAGCGTCTACCCGGAGCGCTTTGTGAAGGCGCTGGCGGATATGGGAATCGATAGCCTGCTTATTCCTGAAGAACATGGCGGACTGGAAGCCGGGTTTGTCACTCTTGCCGCCGTCTGGATGGAGCTTGGGCGGCTGGGTGCTCCAACCTATGTTCTTTATCAATTGCCAGGTGGGTTCAATACCTTCCTGCGTGAAGGCACTCAGGAGCAAATAGACAAAATAATGGCATTTCAGGGTACCGGCAAACAGATGTGGAACTCTGCTATCACCGAGCCAGGTGCCGGTTCCGATGTCGGTAGCCTGCAAAGTACCTATATCCGTAAAAATAACAAGGTTTACCTGACGGGTAGCAAATGCTTCATCACCAGCAGCGCGTACACTCCGTATGTAGTGGTGATGGCTCGTGATTCCGCCTCGCCTGAAAAAGCAGTATTCACCGAGTGGTGCGTCGATATGAGCTTGCCGGGGATCAAAATCAACAAGCTGGAAAAGCTAGGCCTACGCATGGATAGCTGCTGTGAGCTGACGTTCGATAATGTCGAACTGGATGAGAAAGATATGTTTGGCCGTGAAGGCAACGGTTTTAACCGCGTGAAAGAGGAGTTCGACCATGAGCGTTTCCTCGTTGCGCTCACGAACTACGGCACCGCAATGTGCGCTTTTGAAGATGCGGCACGTTACGCCAATCAGCGTGTGCAGTTTGGCGAAACTATCGGGCGCTTCCAACTGATTCAGGAAAAATTTGCCCACATGGCAATCAAACTGAACTCAATGAAAAACATGCTGCTGGAAACCGCCTGGAAGAGTGACAACGGGCTCATCACCTCGGGCGACGCCGCGATGTGTAAATACTTCTGCGCCAATGCAGCATTTGAAGTCGTCGATGCCGCTATGCAAGTGCTGGGCGGAGTGGGTATTGCCGGTAATCACCGTATTACCCGCTTCTGGCGCGACTTGCGAGTAGACAGGGTATCTGGCGGTTCTGATGAAATGCAGATCCTGACTCTGGGGCGTTCAGTGCTGAAACAATATCGCTAAACCATTGCTGACTGACGCAGAGGCTCGATGGCCTCTGTTCAGTTTTATGACGAGGTGTAAACCATGACCACTCATTTACCAATGCCCGAATTTGGTCCCTTATCCGGGCTGCGAGTTGTTTTTTCCGGGATCGAAATTGCCGGGCCGTTTGCCGGACAGATGTTTGCCGAATGGGGCGCGGAAGTTATCTGGATTGAAAACGTCGCCTGGGCCGACACCATCCGCGTTCAACCGCATTATCCGCAGCTTTCGCGCCGTAATTTACGCGCTCTCTCCCTCAACATTTTTAAAGATGAAGGCCGCGAAGCATTCCTGAAGCTAATGGAAACGACCGACATCTTTATTGAGGCCAGTAAAGGTCCGGCGTTTGCCCGCCGTGGCATCACTGATGAGGTGCTGTGGCAGCACAATCCTCGTCTGGTCATTGCCCATTTATCAGGCTTTGGGCAATACGGTGATCCACAGTACACCAACCTGCCCGCTTACAACACCATTGCTCAGGCGTTCAGCGGCTACTTGATTCAGAACGGTGATAAAGACCAGCCAATGCCCGCTTTCCCCTATACCGCAGACTATTTCTCCGGCATGACGGCAACCACATCGGCGCTGGCTGCGCTGTATAAATCGCGCCAGACTGGCAAGGGCGAAAGTATCGATATTGCGATGTACGAAGTCATGCTACGCATGGGCCAGTACTTCATGATGGATTACTTTAACGGCGGTGAAGTTTGCCCGCGCATGACCAAAGGCAAAGACCCTTATTACGCGGGCTGTGGACTTTACACCTGTAGCGACGGTTATATCGTGATGGAGATTGTCGGCATCACCCAGATTCAGGAAATCTTCGCCGATATTGGTCTTGCGCATCTGATCGGTACGCCAGAAATTCCGAAAGGGACACAGCTTATTCATCGCGTGGAATGCCCTCATGGCATGCTCGTTGAAGAAAAACTGGACACATGGCTGGCAACACTCACCATTGAGCAAGCGCTGGCACGACTTGCAGAACTGAACATCGCCAGTGCCAAAGTTCTAACCATTCCTGAGCTGGAAAAAAACCCGCAGTACATTGCCCGTGAATCAATCACCCAGTGGAAAACCCTGGAAGGCGATACCTGCAAAGGGCCGAATGTGATGCCTAAATTCCGCAACCATCCGGGGAAAATTTGGCGCAGCATGCCTTCTCACGGAATGGATACTGACGCAATTTTGCAAAGTATCGGTTACAGCGAAGCTGATATCAGGGGGCTGGTCGCTAAAGGACTGGCTAAAACAACAGAGTAAGCGCATGACCGGCTCAAACTGATTGTTACCCACGTTTGAGCCATCTGCGTCTAAGAGCGGGATAAGCGTTCAATGGATCTTATAGGTGGACAAAACTTACGCCAGATGTGGGACAACATGGCGGATGTTAATGGCAACAAAACCGCACTGATTTTTGAATCCGCTACAGGTGAGGTACGGCAATTCGGTTACCAGACCCTGAATGAGGAAATTAACCGCACGGCTAACCTCTTCCATGGGCTTGGTGTGGAAAAAGGTGACAGAGTCGCCCTGCATCTCGACAACTGCCCGGAGTTCATTTTTTGCTGGTTTGGGCTGGCGAAAATTGGGGCTATTGTAGTCCCTATCAACGCTCGCTTTTTAATCGAGGAAAGCCGGTGGCTGGTTGATAACTGCCAGGCCCGCATGGTGGTCACTACCCATCACTTTTATCCGCTATATCGGCAGATACTTGGCGAAAACAACACCTCGCTTGAGCGCATTCTTCTCATTTCAAACCTGGCAATTGCCACGGATGCGGTTACGCTTGATTTTTCAGCGCTCCAGCAACAGCACGCGCCTGAGCTAATGTGTCATGTTGAGCTGAGCGTTAATGACACAGCAGAAATTTTGTTCACCTCCGGCACCACGTCACGCCCTAAAGGGGTCGTCATCACTCACTACAATTTACGCTTTGCAGGCTATTACACTGCCTGGCAGTGCGCGCTGCGTGCCGATGATGTTTATCTCACTGTCATGCCTGCGTTTCATATTGATTGCCAGTGTACGGCTGCCATGGCGGCATTCTCCGCAGGGGCCACTTTTGTGTTGCTTGAAAAATACAGCGCCCGCGCTTTCTGGAGCAAGATCCTCAAGTACCAGGCGACGGTCACCGAATGTATCCCGATGATGATAAGAACGCTGCTGGCCCAGCCTCACAACCCAGATGAAAGGCAGCATCGACTGCGTGAAGTGCTGTTTTATCTCAATCTTTCGGTTGAGGAAAAAGAGGCCTTTATTGCGCGCTTTGGTGTAAGACTCCTGACCTCTTACGGTATGACGGAAACTATTGTCGGGATTATCGGCGACCGTCCTGGAGACATGCGACGCTGGCCTTCCATTGGCCGCCCTGGTTTTGGCTACGAAGCGCAAATCCGCAACTACCGCGGCGCGGTTGTTCCGCCTGGTGAAGTCGGCGAAATCTGCATTAAAGGTGAACCAGGAAAAACGCTGTTCAAAGAGTATTACAACCAGCCGGAAGCGACCGCCCATGCGTACCAACACGGTTGGTTACACACCGGTGATTGTGGTTATCAGGACGAAGATGGCTTTTTCTATTTCGTCGATCGCAGCAGCAATATGATCAAACGCGGCGGCGAAAATATCTCCTGTAGTGAAATCGAAAATATTCTCGCCTCGCATCCGAAAATTCAAGACGTTGCCGTCATTGGTATTCCTGATGCTATGCGCGATCAGGCAATTAAAGCGTTTATCGTTCTTCATGAAGGGGAAAGTTTTAGCGACCACGAATTTTTCAGCTATTGCGAGTCCAACATGGCGAAATTCAAAGTTCCGACGTGTATGGAAATTCGTCAGGATCTCCCCCGCAACTGCTCTGGAAAAGTGATAAAAAAGCAACTTCAATAATACATTGAAAAGGAAGGGAAAAATGAACAATGAATTACAGATCACCCGTAACGGTCCGGTTCTGGAAATCGTGCTAAACAGGCCAAAAGCCAACGCCATTGACGCCGCCACCAGCTTCAAGATGGGGGAAACTTTTCTGCAATTTCGTGACGACCCTGAATTACGCATTGCGATTATTACCGGTGCCGGCGAGCGTTTTTTCTCCGCTGGTTGGGACCTGAAATCCGCCGCGGAAGGAGAAGCTCCAGACGCTGATTTTGGTCCTGGTGGTTTTGCCGGACTTACGGAAATCTTCAATCTGGATAAACCCGTGATTGCCGCCGTCAACGGCTATGCTTTCGGCGGCGGCTTCGAATTGGCGCTGGCAGCAGACATGATCGTCTGTTCTGATAACGCGAGCTTCGCATTACCCGAGGCGAAATTAGGGATTGTGCCAGACAGCGGCGGCGTACTGCGCTTACCGAAAATCCTGCCGCCTGCCCTCGTCAATGAAATGGTAATGACCGGCAGACGCATGGATGCACAAGAGGCGCTCCACTGGGGAATCGTCAATCGTGTTGTCAGCCCCGATGCTCTGATGGACAGTGCGAGGGAACTGGCCGCGCAAATCGTTTCCAGCGCGCCACTCGCTATTGCCGCCCTGAAAGAGATTTATCGCGCTACCCGCGAATTGCCGATTGAAGCAGGCTACCAACTGATGCGTAGCGGTACACTTAAACATTATCCGAGTGTACTGCATTCAGAAGATGCGCTCGAAGGGCCACAGGCGTTTACTGAGAAACGCGAACCACAATGGAAAAACAGATAATTTGCAATACTCCAGATGAGACGGAGCGCTTTCCTGATGGGAGAGGGAGATGAGTTTTTATTCGTTTGAAGGGCTGACACCTGTTGTGCACCCCACGGCCTGGGTACATCCATCGGCGGTGATCATCGGTGATGTGATTATCGGTGCGCAGGTTTACATCGGTCCACATGCTTCACTGCGTGGCGACTATGGCCGACTGATTATCGAGGCCGGAGCCAACATTCAGGATGGTTGCATCATGCATGGTTACTGCGATACGGACACCATCGTGCATGAATCCGGACATATTGGTCATGGCGCCATTCTGCATGGTTGCATCGTTGGCCGTGATGCGCTGGTTGGTATGAACAGCGTGATCATGGACGGTGCGATAATTGGGGATGAGAGTATTGTCGCGGCAATGAGTTTTGTGAAAGCTGGGTTTATCGGTGCACCACGGCAGTTGCTGGTTGGCAGCCCAGCCCGACATCTGCGAGCGGTAACTGATGAAGAACGACATTGGAAAAAACTCAATACCAGAGAGTATCAGGATCTGGCAGCACGATGCCATACATCGCTTTATCCTACAGAGCCAATGTGCAAGGTTGAAGCAAACCGCCCCAGGCTACGCGGCACGACAGATGTAAAGCCTAAACACCTGTAAAAACAGGCGCATTACGCGCCTGTTTGCTGCAGCCTCACAGGATCGAGTATTACCAACACGCATGCAACTTGAAGTATGAAGGTTATAAACCTACCGACGTTGTGTTTTGGATAGCATCCACTGCCACTTCTGCTCTTGGTTAAGCTCCCCAGGCGGCACTGCTGCCAGCCGGGGTGAGGAGATATGGAATACATTCTTTACTTCAGAAGAAGATTCCAGTCGGGCGTATAACTGCTTATCAATACTGCTGACTTTCAATAATCGCTGGCACTGGCATCCTCTGCCCTTGAGCTGAGTAGGCATCGTTTTGGTTTCACACTCGATTTCCTCAACATCGGCCAGAATATACGAAACGGTGTTAATGGCTTTACAGGGGTCGATATTAAACTCACAGGCAATTTCTTTGGCACTAATCCAGCGGTTTTGTGCCATTACCCAATCCGCAATTAATAAATACAACGGTTTATCAATACATTTATCATTCATACAGTTTCCCTAATCGAAAAATAAAATTCAAATTCAGCGCAACTGCTGGCGAAAATATTGTGCACCATCGCGCAATGCTTCATCGGCAATATCCATCATGCGTGAGTAATGCAAAAAAGCATGTAGCGTACCCGGGTACATCTTGTAGCTGCACTCCTGGCCATGCTCTTGTAAAACATGGTAAAGTGCCACGCTATCATCAACCAGCGGGTCATACTCTGCGGTGGCGATAAAACAGGGTGGCATGGCATTACTAAGATTATTATTAAACAAGCAGTAATACGGTGATTCACGATCGCTTACCTTATTGAGATAAGCCGTTTCATAGAAGGCTAAATCCTCCTGCGTCAGTCCATCCCAACTGCCGCCATACAAACGTCGACTGGCGGAATCTCGCAAACCATACAGTCCATACCAGAGCAAAAGCCCCTTCACGTGACCACAGTGGATATTTTTATCACGCATCCACAACATGGAAGCCAGTGCCAGCATAGCGCCGGCAGAATCACCCGCCAGACCAATCTGTTCCATGTTCAGCGCATAACTTTCGGCGTGGTGATAATAAAACTGACACACAGCAACAATATCTTCGATGCCCTGCGGGAATTTAGTTTCAGGAGAAAGGGGGTAATCAATTCCGATAACAGTACAGCCAGTATAGTGCGCCAGCAGCCGCATGATCCTGTCGTGGGTATCGAGATTACCCAAAACAAACCCACCGCCATGCAGATAGAAAAGCGTTCCCTGGGCGCGCTCTTGTGAAATGTAAATCCGGGTTTTTGTCTCATAGCAGAATGTGGGTACCATAATATCCTGGCTACGAACAGGCTGTGGTCCACCTTCATTCCAGTAGCGACGCTCATCACTGTAGGCTCGCCGCTGCGCGGGAAGATCACTTTCGTCAACAGCAGGCTGTGGATGCGCTTGCTGAAACGTCAGGATCTCGCGCATTTGTGGTGAGATCCTTTCCAGCACGCGTACTTTGTTTTCAGGCTTCATGGTTCTCTCCGGATAAACTTCACTCCATTTTAGAAACCCTACGCCGAAAAACTGAGAACTCACCGACCGATATTGAATATTTTTACCATCGGTACTTGCGGATCTATGACGGGCACCTGATCTAACCTGGCCCATTGACTCTCCATTTCACCCAGAATGTGAATCAGGCACTGAGCGATAAAGTGCTAAATGATTCCGACATTGCCAAACGCCTGATGCAACCTACCGAAGCTGCGCAACGCACAGGAAAACCCACAAGCCAGACTACGGCTACCGCGTTCCTTACTTACGCAAAGTTTTATGAATCTGGTATCAGTCCATTGCAGCTGACTAACCAAGAGCCTCAAACTCGCCGCCAGATCACACCCTCGATATTTAACATGAAAAGTACAATTTTTTACCTGAATGTTACATTCCATTAAAATATCCTTCCCCCATACTCATCCCACGCCCACCCCTACCGAGGGAACCAACTGATGAATACTAGCAACCCGATGCTGGAAAAATTACTGCCCATTCTGCCACTTATCGCTGCCAACGCCGCACAGGCGGAAAGCGAACGAAAAGTACCGGATGAGAATATCCGTTTGTTAAAAAGCATAGGTATGCACCGGGTGTTCCAACCGAAAAAATTCGGTGGCCTGGAAATCTCCCTGCCAGAATTCACCGATTGTGTCGCCGCGCTGGCCGGAGCCTGTGGCGGAACCGCCTGGGCTTTCAGTTTGCTATGCACCCACAGCCATCAGATAGCGATGTTTTCCCCCAAACTGCAACAAGAGATCTGGGGCGATAATCCAGATGCCACCGCCAGCAGCAGTATTGCCCCGTTTGGCCGTATTGAGGAAGCCGAAGGCGGTGTCTATCTGAGCGGTGAAATGGGCTGGAGCAGCGGTTGTGACCACGCCGAATGGGCGATTGTCGGCTTTCGCCGCAAAAACGCCGACGGTGAGTTGCTCTACAGCTTTGGCGTGATCCCACGTAGCGATTACGAAATTCGTGATGACTGGTTTGCGGTTGGCATGCGCGGCAGCGGTTCCAAAACGTTGGTCATAAAAAACGCCTTCGTGCCGAACCACCGCATTGAAGCCGCTCAGGATATGATGCACGGGCGCTCTGCGGGTTTCGGCCTCTACCCAGACAGTAATATTTTCTACTCGCCCTATCGCCCCTATTTCGCCTGCGGTTTTGCCGCCATCAGCCTTGGCGTTGCGGAGCGTATGCTGGTCGCCTTCAAAGAAAAAACCCAAAACCGCGTGCGAGCCTATACCGGAGCCAGCGTGGGGACGGCCACCCCGGCGCTGATGCGTCTGGCAGAGTCCACCCATCAGGTTGCTGCCGCCCGTGCCTTTTTGGAAAAAACCTGGCAAGAACATGCCGAACACGGCCGCAAGCACCAATATCCTTCTCACCAGACATTGACGTTCTGGCGTACCAACCAGGCCTACGCGGTCAAAATGTGCATCGAATCGGTTGATCGCTTGTTCAGCGCCGCAGGGGCAACCAGTTGGATGGAAAGCAATGAGATCCAGCGATTGTTCCGCGACTCACACATGACCGGGGCACATGCCTATACCGATTACGATATCTGTGCACAGATATTAGGCCGCGAGTTGATGGGGTTAGAACCCGATCCGACGATGGTGTAACGAGCAGGAGAACCTATTTAATGACACATCACACAGAACCTGCTCTGGATCCCCGCGCATTTCGCCGTGCGCTGGGTAATTTCGCCACCGGCGTGACGGTAGTGACAGCAGCAACCGCAGATGGCACCCGCGTGGGAGTCACGGCCAATAGCTTTAACTCGGTATCACTGGATCCGCCGTTGGTATTGTGGAGCATTGATAAACGCTCCGGCAGCTACGCGATCTTTGAACAAGCCAGCCACTTCGCCATTAACGTGCTGGCCGCCGATCAGATGGATATCTCCAATCGTTTCGCCCGCCCCAGCGAGGATAAATTTGCCGGGATTGAGGTGGAGGTCGGCGCAGGTGACGTGCCTTTGCTTACCGACTGTGCCGCACGCTTTCAGTGTGAGAAATATCAGCAGGTTGACGGCGGTGACCACTGGATCCTGATTGGTAAAGTGGTCGCGTTTGACGACCTGGGCCGCGCACCGCTGGTGTATCACCAGGGATCCTATTCCATGGTGCTGCCTTACCCGCAGGTGGCGGAGCGCGTTGCACAGAACGCAGTAGGTAGCGCCAGGCAGGAGCGCCTGAATAACAACGTCTTCTACTTGCTCACCCAGGCGCTGCGCAGCTATCAAAGCAGCTACCAGCCCAAGCAGCTCTCCACCGGGTTGCGGGCCAGCGAGGCCAGAATGCTGCTGGTGTTGGACAGCGATGCCTGCCTTGATAAGGCCTGCCTACTGGCAGAAATGGCGATGCCAACCAGAGAAATCGAAGAGGCGCAGGAAGCGTTGTACCGTAAAGGTTTGGTGTCCAGCACCGAGAATGGCCATCACTTGACCGAGGCAGGAGAACGCCAGGCCAGCGTACTGAGAGATATTGCTGCCAAACAGCAAGAGCAGGTCCTGTCCGCCTTCACGGCAGACGAAGTGGGCATTTTGAAGAAGCTGTTGCGCGGTATTATTGCCAATAGTCAGTGAGTTTACTCGGTAAACCTCATGCGCATTGTCGGCAACGGCAATGCGCATGAAAACTTCACCACCACATCCTACCTATTCATGCAGCCGTGAACCTATTCGCGCCACAGACATCCTCTGCCCTACCCAACCTAGCGCCGCGCAGACGGCCATCACCAACGTCATGGCAAACGGCGTGTCATCCTGCAACCAGGAAACGGCCAGGCTTGCCAACGCCCCCATACCAAACTGCAACGAGATCGCCAGGGCACTGGCACTCCCAGCCTGTTGACCGCGTTGTTGCAACAGTAGCGACAGGCTGTTGGTGCCAATAGCATTCACCAGCGACATAAACAACACCACCAGAATCACCAAGATGGAGAGGCTCTGCTGATGGAACACCAGTAGCAACAGCCCAAACAATACCTGGGCACTGCTTTGTATCATCAATAAGCGCGGCAGGCTGTAGACCTTCAGCATCCGCACGTTCAGCAGCAGCACGGCGATCATGCCAATGACGTTGCAGCCAAACAGCAGCCCGTAATACTGAGCGGGCACCTGGAAGTAGCTGATGTAGACAAAGGGAGAACCGCTGATAAAGGCAAACATGCCTGCGAAGGAAAACGCCAGAGTTGCAATAATGCCCATCGCTTCTCTGTCACGGACCAACAGGCAATAGTTATGAAACGCTTTCAGGATGCTACCTGACTGCCCTGGCGGGGTTTTTAACGTCTCAGGCAGTACCCAGAACACCAATAACCCGCTGATACAGCCCACCACCGCCAACAACATGAAGATGGCTTGCCAGTCGAAGACCATCAGCAAAGCACCGCCCAACAACGGGGCCAGCAGCGGTGCAATCATGGTAACCAGCGTCATTAGCGATAACACTCGGGGAAGCTCTTCCGAGGCATAAACATCCCTGGCGATGGCGCGCGCCATCACCACCGCGGCCCCGCTACCAAATGCCTGTAACGCCCGCAATACCACCAGTTGTTCAACCTGCGTGACCTGCGTACATAGCACGCTGGCAATCACGAACAGCAGCATGCCGCTCAACAGCAGCTTTCGCCTGCCTAGCCGATCGCTAAGCGGCCCGTACAGCAACATGCCGATGCAAAAACCGGCAAAGAATG
Organism: Serratia sp. ASV30; assembly: GCF_016428815.1. Classification (NCBI taxonomy): domain Bacteria; kingdom Pseudomonadati; phylum Pseudomonadota; class Gammaproteobacteria; order Enterobacterales; family Yersiniaceae; genus Serratia; species Serratia sp. ASV30. Next base: position 132,672 of record NZ_JAELTL010000008.1, read on the forward strand.
CCCCCAATGAATGCTGCATCTGCCCCTGTGTGGCATGCAGTTGTTGCCCCATCGCGGGTAACGCAGGCAGATACATATCAATCGACAGCGGGCCAAAAGCCACCAGCGATCCCAGTAGCGGGATCAACCAACGTGGCGGCCGGTTAGTAAAGGCAGGTGGCATAGCGGCTCCTTTATCATCAATAACGCCTCAGCGGTTGTGGGCGTGAGTCTTGGTGATTATTCGTTAACATATTAACAATCATCTTATAAAATGGACACATTTAAGACAACATTTGTCTCTTTACTGATAAGAATGGATTTTATTAATACATTAAAGAAAAGAGGACTGGCGTTGATCCGCAGAGGGATGAGAATGCTGGGAGGATGAATTTTTAGCGGGAACCCAGGGCTCCCGCAGAGGTTACTGTTGTCGGGTTGCCTTAGATCGCATTCAACTTCGCAATAGCCTCGCCCGGCAGTTTGAGTTGGGCTGCGGCAAGATTTTCTTTCAGATGTGCCAGGGAAGATGTCCCTGGGATCAGCAGAATGTTTGGTGAACGCTGCAGCAACCAGGCAAGTGCCACTTGCATAGGTGAGGCTCCCACCTGCTGCGCAACGTCCGACAACGTCGTAGACTGCAATGGCGTGAATCCACCCAGCGGGAAGAACGGCACGTAGGCAATGCCCTTGCCAGCCAGTTCGTCGATCAGTGCGTCGTCATCCCGGTGTACCAGGTTGTAATTATTCTGTACGCAGACAATCTCACAAATCTTCTGCCCTTGCGCAACCTGAGCCGAGGTGACATTGCTCAGCCCGATATGGCGAACCAGCCCCTGCTGTTGTAGCTCGGCTAGCACGGAGAGTGGCTCTTCAAGTGACCCTTCTGCCGGGCCGTGTGCATCAAACATGCAGCGCAGATTGACCACATCAAGCACATCCAACCCCAGATTACGCAGGTTGTCATGCACGGCCTGGGTCAGCTCCGCCGGAGAAAACGCAGGCAACCATGCACCTTGCTCATCGCGGCGAGCACCGATCTTGGTGACAATGACCAGATCGTCGGCATAAGGATGCAGTGCCTGGCGAATGATTTGATTGGTATAGTGCGGGCCATAAAAATCGCTGGTATCGATATGGTTGACCCCGTTGGCAATCACTTCACGCAGAACCGCGATGGCCGTTTCAGGATCCTTCGGCGGACCGAAAACTCCCGGTCCGGCGAGTTGCATGGCGCCATAGCCGAGCCGCTTGACGGTGTGCGTGCCGAGCGTAAAAGTACCTGACAGATGGGTGCTGGACATAATCAAACTCCTAATAAGATGGCGCAAAGTTCAAACGCTGCCGTTGCCGACGATAGGCAAACAATATATACCCGTCGCCTGGCAAGCTACAGCGTTCAAACCTATCCGCGACAGATTTAGGGTTGAATAATCGAGCCAGTTGATTAAATAACAAACCCGTAGTGCGAACCATCCGGCAGCTCGATATCCAGACGCAGCTTGCCCCCCGCGGCCTCGATATAGCGCTTGAGCGAGGAGAGCTTCAGATCGCGGCCAGGCTTTTCCATACCCGCGACGGTGGGTTGTTTGATGCCAAGCGCCTGTGCCATTTCAACCTGGGTTTTCTGCACCCGCTCACGAAGCTCGGCCAGGTGAATATTGAGCAGCGTATCCGCCGCAATGCGCTCAGCGCTGGCCACTACTTCAGGTTTTTCTTCCGCCAGGATTTGTTCCAGTGCTCTGCCCATGGCCTACTCCTTGTTCTCTGATGTATTCAGAAATTGGGTAAACTCCCGATCGGCAATCGGGATCATCACCTCATAAAAACGCTTCTCATTACCGGCCTTGTTACCAGCACAAAGCAAAATACCGCGACGACGTGGATCAAAGGCAAAGAATGCCCGTATCGGTATGCCTCGACTTTGCACGCGTAGTTCCTTCATGTTGCTGTAGCGCGATCCCTTTACCGTGTCGGCATAAGGTCTGGGCAACTGAGGACCTTTTTCACGTAGTACAATGAGTGACGCCAGCACAGAAGCTCTGTCAGTGTCCTCCAACCGGCTGAACCACTCATCAAACATATCCGTTGTTTTAATCTCCCACACATGTGCTCCTTAGCAATATAGGTCAAAAGCTATATAGGTGTAAACCTATAAATTGCATTATGTCGGAGCTTAGTACGAGAGACAGCGGCCACAATGATGAAGCTGGGGGCCGATCCCAGCATTTCGATGACGGTGAAACATGAGCGTTGATATTTTGCGTATCTGGTAGCAAAACATGGCGGCAAGATGGGAGCTAAAGAGAGGGTAAGTCTTAGATAGCCCTTGATTGCCGGGCCCGGCAATCAAGGGAACGTGGATCAGGCCTGATGGTGCTGCAAGCGTTCGCTGCGGTAGAAACTCAATACACACCAGCCAAGGGCGATCAGGGCCAACGGCGCACCGACGAAGCCAATGTTTGGCATTCCCAGATGCAGGCTGACCTGGTTGCCCAGCAACGCCCCACCGCCGATCCCAAAGTTATACAAACCGGAGAAGATCGCCATCGAGACATCGGTCGCATCCGGTGCCAGACTTAGCACCTTCGCCTGCATTGAAAGACCAATCGCCATGATGGCCATGCCCCAAACCACACACAGCAACGTCAGAGTCGTTTCATTACCGGAGGCGGGCAACAGCAATAACAGGCTGAGGGCCAGCATACCAATTGCCCCGATGAAGAAACCCGACGGGAAACGTTCGCTGTAGCGGCTGAACAGCAGGCTGCCGACAATACCCGCAGCACCAAACAGCAACAGCATCAAGGTGGTGAAGTTGGCAGATAACCCGGCCACGGTCTGGATAAAGGGCTCGATGTAGCTGTAGGCAGTAAAGTGCGCGGTCACCACAATGATGGTCAACATATACAGGCTGACCAGCTCCGGGCGTTTGAACAGCAGGGGAACGCTGGCCAGTGAACCGGAATGCTCGCTTTTCAGCACCGGCAGCAAGCGCCACAGCATCACCAACGCCAGGGTGGCGCACACGGCAATGCCAATAAACGTCATACGCCAACCGAGTAGCTGCCCCACCACTCGCCCTAACGGTAAGCCCAACACCATCGCCAGCGCGGTTCCCCCAGCCAGCATGCTCAATGCCTGTGCCTTTTTGCCTGCGGGCGCGACACGAATGGCCAATGACGCGGTGATTGACCAGAACACCGAGTGCGCCAGCGCCACACCGGCTCGCGAGATCACCAAGGTGGTAAAGTTCCAGGCCACGGCGGTGAGCACATGGCTGGCAATAAACAGGATAAATACCCCGATCAGCAGCTTACGCCGCTCAATCTTGCTGGTCAGTAACATACAAACCAGCGACATCGTGGCAACGATCCAGGCATAAATGGTGATGATCAGCCCCACCTGCTCGGTTTGCATCCCAAAGCTTTGGGCAATATCACTCAATAACCCGACGGGGATAAATTCGGTGGTATTAAAGATAAATGCCGAAATGGCCAAGACGACCACGCGCATCCAGGCGGTCGAGCGGGAAGTGCTGATTTCATCCATCGTAAGGTGTTCCGGAACAGGGGCTGGCAGTGCCGCCATTTTAACTAACCCGTAACCAGAATGCGACCTAGATCACGTTTTTGTGACGCTGTTTTTTTCAACAGCAGGGGCACACATGCGGCGCCCCTTCGCTCGAGGATGTTCAATGCGCCCCTCATCGGGGCGATTGCCTTTATGCGCCCCCCAAATAAGCCTTTCTCACCTCCTGATTGCTCAGCAGTTCCGCGCCGCTGCCGCTCAGGCGGATTTGCCCATTGACCATCACATAACCCCGGTCGGACAGTTTCAACGCATGATTGGCATTCTGCTCAACCAGAAAGATCGTCATGCCGCCGTTGGCCAGTTCGCGCAGAATGCTGAAGATCTGTTTGACGATGATCGGTGCCAGCCCCAGACTCGGCTCATCCAGCAACAGCAGCTTTGGCCGACTCATCAGCGCACGGGCTATTGCCAGCATTTGCTGCTCACCGCCGGACATGGTCATCGCTCGCTGGTTACGCCGCTCTTTCAGGCGCGGAAACAGCTCATACATCCGTTGCATATCTTCAGCGGCATAGCGGTTGCCAAGGGTGATGGTGCCCATCAGCAGATTTTCCTCTACGCTCATGTCAGGGAAGATCCGCCGCCCTTCCGGGGCCTGAGCGATGCCGCTGCTGGCCACAAAATGCGTCGACCGCTGGCTGATATCCGTCCCCTGAAACAGGATCTGCCCACCGCTGATGCGAGGTTGGCCAAAGATTGACATCAGCAAGGTGGATTTCCCCGCCCCGTTGGCCCCGATCAACGCTACGGTTTCCCCTTGCCTGACCTGCAATGACACCTGTTGCAGCGCCTGGATCGGGCCGTAATGGACATCCACCTCGCGAAATTCCAGCATCACCTCGCTCATCCCGCCAGCTCCTCTTCGTCTGCGCCCAGATAGGCGGCGATCACGCTGTCATTGTGTTGGATCTCCTGCGGCGTTCCCTCGGCGATCACATTGCCGTGGTCCAGTACGATCACCCGGTCGGAAATCTCCATCACCATTCCCATATCATGTTCGATCAGTAGCACGGTAATTTCATGATGCTGGCGCAGAAAGCGGATGATCCGGCTCAGGGTCGCGGTTTCCACCGGGTTCAACCCGGCGGCGGGTTCATCCAGGCAGATCATTTCCGGGGTGGTGCACATCGCGCGGGCAATCTCCAGCCGCCGCTGCTGGCCGTAGGACATCTCCCCCGCCAGCCGGTTGGCACAATCCACCAACTCAACCACCTCCAGCCAGTAAAATGCGCGGTCCAGTGCTTCATTTTCTGCCCGGCGATAGGCAGGCGTATTGAGCACGCCAGCAATCAGGTTGCGGTTACTCAAACGGTGTTGTGCCACCAGCAGGTTCTCCACCACCGACATCTCACGGAACAGGCGGATATTCTGGAAGGTGCGGGCCAATCCGGCACGGTTCACCAGATGTGTGCCACCAAACATTTTGTAGTACAGACGCGACCCCAGTTGCGCGGGGTTAATCCAGTCCCCGGCACGGAATTTCTGGCCGAGGATACGGATCACATCAATCGGCCGTTTGTGGGTATTGAGCAGGATCGCCCCGCCGCTGGCACGGTAAAAACCGGTCAGGCAGTTGAACACCGTGGTTTTCCCCGCACCGTTCGGACCGATCAACGCGGTGATCGACCCACGCTCCACTTCGAGATTCACATCGTTCAGCGCTTTGATGCCGCCGAAGTGCATCATCAAATGTTCAACGCGCAAAATGGCATCGCTCATGGTGCTACCCCCTTGCGTGGCGTAAAGCTGCTACGGCTGATACGCACCAGGCCGCGTGGCCGCCAGATCATCATCAACACCATCAGTACGCCAAACAGCAACACTCGATATTCGGCAAAGCTGCGCAGCAGTTCCGGGGCCACCGTCAGGACAAAGGCCGCCAGCACGACACCGATAGTCGATCCCATTCCACCCAATACCACGATCGCCAGGATCAGCGCCGATTCAAAGAAGGTAAACGACGTTGGATTGACGAACCCTTGATAGGTGGCAAAGAACACCCCGGCGATACCCGCGGTGGAAGCCCCCATCATAAACGCCGAGAGTTTGACCAGCACATGATTAAGCCCGAGCGAACGGCAAGCGATTTCATCCTCCCGTAACGCTTCCCACGCCCGCCCTATCGGCATCCGCGTCAACCGATGTTTGACGAACAGCACCAGCAACACCACCAGACACAACACCGCGTAGATGAAGATAAACTTCAGGTTGGGGTTATAGGTAATACCGAGGAACTCATGGATCGGTACTCCCCCTTCCTTGGCTCGGCGGCCAAATTCCAGGCCGAACAGGGTCGGTGCAGGAACCGAAACGCCGTTTGGCCCGCCGGTTAACGATACCCAGTTATTCAGCACCAGGCGGATGATCTCACCAAAGCCCAGCGTCACAATCGCCAGATAGTCACCGTGCATACGCAGCACCGGGAACCCCAGCAATGCCCCGGCCAGCGCCGCCATTAGCGCCCCCAACGGCAACATCGCCCAAAAACCCAGGCCCAAATACTGATAGCCCAGCGCCAGACCGTAGGCACCAATGGCATAAAACGCCACGTAACCCAGATCGAGCAACCCGGCCAGCCCCACCACAATGTTCAATCCTAGCCCTAACAACACATAAATCAGGCCGAGGATCGCCACGGTCAGCAGGTATTTGGTCGCCATAAACGGGAACAGCAATGCCAACACCGCCAATAGTGGCAGGATCCAACGCAGGCTCGTTCTGGCGCCGACTGGCCGAACATAAACACCGTCATTGCCCCCCTCAAAACGTGCCGACACCTTGCGCCCCAGCGGCGTTTGCAAAAACAGGCTGAGTAACAGTCGCCCCGCCATCACTACCGCAATAATCACCACCAGGCGGCGTGGCTCAAAGTTGAAACTGTAGCCGTCCAGCACGATGCCGACGATCGGGCCAAACACAATCAGCGCGATCAGGCCCGCGAGAACCGCATCCAGCAGGCTGCGTTTAACACTCAGCCCTTGATGAACTGTGGATTGAGACATAGTTTTCCCTCACACCTTAGCGACCATTGGTCGCCCCAGCAGGCCCTGAGGGCGGAAAATCAGGATCACCACCAGCAGACCAAATGAAAACACATCCTTGTAATCCGAGTTCACCATGCCGGCGAACTGTGCCTCTGCCACCCCAAGCAGCAAGCCTCCGAGCATCGCGCCGGGTAATGAGCCAATGCCCCCCAGCACCGCTGCGGTGAAGGCTTTGACGCCGATAATAAAGCCCACGTAAAAATCGAAGGTGCCGTAGTTCATGGTGACCAGCACCCCTGCCAGCCCGGCCATCGCCGCGCCGATCACAAACACCAGCGAGATCACCCGGTCGGTATTGATGCCGAGTATCGACGCCATCTTGCGATCCTGTTGGGTAGCCCGGCAGATACGCCCCAGGCGCGTGCGTTGGATCACGTAGGTAAGCACCGCCATACCCAATAGTGCAGCGACCAGAATAAATACCTTGGTGTAGGTAATCTGGATCACACCGCCATCAAAATTGAGCCGAAAAACGCCGTCCAGCAGCGTGGGGATCCCCTGCTGGCGCGGCCCTTGGCTGATCTGCGCATAGTTTTGCAGGATCAGCGACATACCGATGGCAGAAATCAGCGGAGCCAGACGCGTGGAGTTACGCAGCGGTTTATAAGCAATACGTTCAATCACCCAGCCATAAACACCGGTGACCACGATGGTGAATACCAGGGTGCCCAGGATCAAAAGCGGGAAAGAGTGCAGACCAAAGAAAGAGAGCAGTGCCAGGCCAATCGCACACAGATAGGCAGAAATCATATACACCTCGCCGTGGGCGAAGTTGATCATGCCAATGATGCCGTACACCATGGTGTAGCCGATGGCGATCAGGCCATACACCGCGCCAAGGGTCAGGCCTGTCTCTTATACACATCTGACGCTGCCGACGATGCCAACTAAAAGAGGGGGGGGGGGGGGGGGGGGGGGGGGGGGGGGGGGGGGGGGGGGGGGGGGGGGGGGGGGGGGGGGGGGGGGGGGGGGGGGGGGGGGGGGGGGGGGGGGGGGGGGGGGGGGGGGGG
>NZ_JAELTL010000090.1:0-11524 GCF_016428815.1 Serratia sp. ASV30
TTATGGAAGCCTGGGGGCGCACACTGGATAACAGCGGACGGGGTAACACGCAGCAGTATTATTCCCTCACCACATTTCCTAAGTTTTGTTGTTTTTACCACCTGAACGTTAACCATCTGAGTTTTGAGAGAGGTAATAAATCGGGTAATTAGCGTAGGGTCATCGCTATACAATGCATACTCAAAGTCTGGGAGTTTAAGGTCTACCCTTACGACTAAAGTCCTTGGATATTCACGTAACGCTTTATCCAGGGTTTCTTTGAGTCGCTTTACATGATTTATATTCAGCAAGCCATAACTTGCGGTATTGATACTCATTATTAACTCCTGCTCCTGTTAATATACAATACAAGTGGTTTTTTATTGTAGAAGAAAATGACTGGACTCATTAACATTGACAATGGTTTTGAATCAATATTGAGAGTTCATAGGGGGATATATTACAACCAAGAGATAGGTGTGTTACATGGTTATATTAATCAGTTTATTATATTGCTATTTTAATTTGTGTATTACATTAGAATGCCTATATATACTATATAGTTATATTATCAAACCGACAGGCAAAGCACCTAATAGCAATCCAATGACAATAGAAGAAGGAACCATCAATTACTGCCATTTGCATGAAAAATAAATTCATTATTTTACTCTCAAGTTAACGTTATTTACTCATATAATAATACACGCTAAAGAATACTTAATTCATTATTCGAAAAGCATTATTTTGTCCAACGTCAGGCCGTCTGAATTCCTCCATTCTACCCATCTTCTTTCCACCACAAGCTTGCTGGCTCTCCCCCCTTCAAGTCGCACTAGTGCTCCCCTTATCAACGAATTTTCAGATATATACCATTCTCCTGAAGCAAGACTGATTGCCGATAAGTCTGACAGAGGTTCTCGATAAGCATTTTTGCTCAACTACGATCGACTTTATCGATCGGCTCGATCGAATTTCATCGTTATCCCCCACGCTTTTGTGGTTATAAAATCCGCACGGGATGTTTATGAGTGTCGGGGTTCCATTAAAAATCATGCAAATACCCCTCCCGGGTAGCGTTATACGACAACCAAAGGAGCTTAAGAATGAACAGAAAAATGATGCACAGTTTACTGCTGACTTGTGCACTGATGCCCGCGATAGCACAGGCCTTCGGCAATCAAAACACCTGGTCCAGCGGTTGGGGCCAAGGCGTATCAGAGTTTGTTATCAAGGGGAAAGGTCAGTCGCAGTTATATCTGTCCTGTGAGGATTATGGCTCACAGCCAGCCACGGTCATATTTACGGATGCTAACGGGCATGAAGTCAGTATGGATGAGGATAAAAACCTCCAGGTCAGCATTGACGGTGGGGAGTCCATTGATATCAGTGAGTCTGACAGTCGTGTCGGCAGCAATAACCTGGTGCTGGCCTGGACACAGTTGCGTAACGGCAAACAGGTCTCGGTATCCGGTGAAGGGGTCAAGCCCGCCACTTTCACGCTAGCCGGGGCGGCGAAGGTGCTGCCAGAGTTTGGCACACAGGGTTGCGTAGCAAAGGCCTCACTCTGATTTGTACCTGTCTTTACCGTCTGTTGCTGGTAACGAATGATGATATTCGTGTTCCGGCGATACGTTACTCTTAAAAGGAATACGCTGTGAAAATCAAACAATGGGTGATACCCGCACTGTTTTTACTGTCTGCTTCGGCGTTGGCCGAGCCAACTTCTCCAATAAAAGTGGAGACCAGTGATTATGTTCATCCTGCCGGAACTCGCTATGCCACCGTAGTGGTCACCTCGCTGGATGACAGTGTGAAAGTTGAAAATATTGACGTTAACCGGGGTAACTGCCGCATCGACAACAAAAAGTTTATGTCCTCCGTTAACAAGGAAACCATTCTGCCGATCACTCTGCGCTACGGGCAGTCCGTCAAAGTGAATTTTTATAATGAGTGCGTGGCTTCGGAAGTGGTAGTCACCACCGACAAAGGGGCGTGGCGCTACACCTATAACTGAGTAGTCTCTCTGTTTCATCTCCCTCCATAAAAGACGTCACATCACCAACGGGCTGCCGTCAGGCAGTCCGGAGAAAACCCTATGATTTTTATAAAAATGCTGGTAACCGCTCTGGGTCAGGTTCTGACCTGGTGTGGCGGACAGCAGGCCCGGCAGTTTATTGAAATCCGCTTTCGTCAGGAAGGTCACGATGACGACAGCATAGATGCAGCCAGAGAAGCAGTCACGCTGCTGGTGACTGCGCTGATAACGGCCCTGATGGCGCAGATATTACGGATCCTGGACAACTTCTGAGCCGCCGTTTGCTGCAATGACCACTGAACCTACACATCGCCCCTGCCTCCTCATGGAACAGGGGCTTTTGCTTTTATGCTTTTTAATCAAGGAAATCATCATGAGATTAGCCAGCCGCTTTGGTCGGGTGAACTCGATTCGCCGCGACCGCCCGTTAACCGTTGATGAACTGGCCCAGTACGTGCCCAGCGTATTGGGTGACGACAAGCATCAATCCCGAAGCCAGCGATATACCTATATTCCCACGATTACCCTGCTGGATAGATTGCGTGAAGAGGGTTTTGAGCCGTTCTTCGCCTGTCAGACCCGTGTTCGCGATCCGGGCAAACGTGAGCATACCAAACACATGCTGCGTCTACGCCGTGAGAACCAGATTGTTGGCAAGGAAGTGCCAGAGATTATCCTGCTCAACAGCCACGATGGTTCCAGCAGTTATCAGATGATACCGGGACTGTTTCGCTTTGTGTGTGCCAACGGCTTGGTGTGCGGTAATAGCTTCGGCGAAGTGCGTGTACCGCATAAAGGTGATGTCGTTGGCCTGGTTATCGAAGGGGCCTATGAAGTGCTGGGGATTTTCGACAAGGTGGAGGCCTCACGCGAAGCCATGTTAACCACCTCTCTGACGCTACCGGCACAACGGGCCTTTGCCAATGCAGCTTTGAGTTACCGCTACGGTGAAGACCACCAGCCAGTTACCGAAGAGCAAATCTTGATGCCACGCCGTTGGGAAGACCGCCAAAGCGACTTGTGGAGTACCTACCAGCGTGTGCAGGAAAACATGCTCAAAGGTGGACTAAACGGTCGCAACGTTCTTGGCAAACAGGCCAGAACCCGTGCAGTGAAGGGCATTGAGGGGGATATCAAGCTTAACCGCGCCTTATGGGTGTTGGCTGAAAATATGATTAAATTCAACAAGTAACGAATTCTCGTAATACCCCATCATTTGTAAAAAGTTGATCGTTTTCAACGATCGGTTTCTCGTTATTGATCTACACAACCGATTATCTTTGCCGTTCATCCGTCGATAAGATCGGCCTGGGTGCCGTTCGGTTTTTCTTCATCTTGCAACCCATCAATCAGGTACGTTTTGGCACGCCGACATACAGGGAAATACAGCCCGCTATCGTAGGAATAACGGGCTTTCAACAAGGGGGAAAGGCGAAGATGGAACAGGATAAGGCACTCACGGCAGACAAAGTTCAGAAGGTATTGGATTGGGCTTATGACAAGGCGGTAAACGGTGTCACGGGGCTGGGCTCGGCGCAAGACATTGCCGAGTCTTATATAAAGAAGGGAGGTAACCAGGTGGATTGTGTTAACGCACTTATCCGCTGGCAAAACACCAAAGCAGGTACCAGTGGTTTTGTTAACGGGCTTGGCGGAGCTATCACGATGCCGGTAGCAATTCCTGCCAATATCACCAGCGTGATGTACATCCAGATAAGGATGATTGCGGCGATTGCCCATATCGGTGGCTATGATCTGAAAGACGACAATGTACGCGCTTTTGTGTATCTCTGCCTGTGTGGTAATGCAGCGAAAGACATCCTCAAGGAAGCTGGTATCAAAATCGGTATGCAGCTTACCCGAAGCACAATCCGGAGCGTATCGGGTGAAGTCATCAAGATCATTAATAGGGCCGTTGGCTTCCGACTGCTGACCAAGTTTGGCCAGAAAGGCAGCATCAATCTGGTGAAACTGGTGCCGTTGGCGGGGGGTATTGTCGGCGGAACCTTAGACAGTATTTCCACCAACATCATCGGCAATATTGCCCGCCAAACGTTCATAATGCACGAAACTTCATTAATACCTGACGAGGTGACACCACCAGAAATCTAACCCATTGCCAGGGCGGTGCTAAACCGCCTCATTATCCTATTCACATAAAACAAGGGCATATTCCCACGTTAGCGGGAAGGGATGAGTGTTGCCCAAAATCAGGAATTAACATGAATGTACTCCCTCGTCTGTTGGGGTGGCAGGAAGCATCCTTTACCGATTATCAGCGGGCTTATACTGCTTTTGGGGGCAGTGTACTGAGTGATCCGCGCATTCTTCACTTTATCCATCAACGTTTTCAACTGAATGAACGTTACTTTATCAGGCATAACTCGGCTGGGGAGTTGGAGGGGGGCGTCTGTATCTGGGACAACCGGTATATTGCTGGCGACCAGCGCATCATGCGCAAACACGGTATCAACCATTACCCGCTAAATTGTGACGAAGTGGCATTACCCATCAGTGTAAACGCTCGAATGATATTACCGTTTCGCACCAAGTTTCTTTCCGACCTTAACCATCGTTCGCTACTGAATAGCAGCCACCTGCTCAATGCGCATCGTGAAATCAGCATCGTCCGGCCTGTTAGTGTCAAAACGCGCAGTTCGCGTAACCGGGAACTGAAACGCTTTCAGAATGCCGGTGGCAGCGTCCACTCCATAACGGAGTATGACACGGAAACCCTGATGCACATTTATGCCGACCTGTATTACCAACGGCGTGGCAAGCGCATAGGACTCGAGTCCACGCGTGATCTATTGGGTGAAATTCCCGACTTGCTGTTCGGCTCTGTACTGGCCTTCAACGAGGAGCCTTGCGCCATGCAATGGGTGGTGAAATCTGAAGACTGCCAACGAATTTACCTGGACTACGTCAATGCTGGAATGAATCTTGAGCTGTCATATCTGTCGGTTGGCACGCTGGCCGCCTGGGTCAATATATGTGCCGCAGAGGCTTACGGCGAGGCCCAAGGCAAACAGGTTCGCTTCAGCTTTGGGCGGCCCACTATGGGTTATAAAGATCGCTGGTGCATCCGGGAGCCTCTCTATCGCGTGATCGCCTGAGCTCCAGGCATCACATCTGCATGACGTTCGTTAATACCTTTAATTTCCAAGGAATACCATGAAAAAGTTACTGGTCGCATTTAAATTAAAGGAAATCAATCATGAAGAAGATTGTTATCATGTTATTGCTTTTCTGGGTAGCCACGCGCGTGTTTGCCTTTGGTGAGTTTGGGCAATGGTCCAGTGGCTGGGGACAATGGGTATCAGAATATACGGTCGTCAAGCAAAGCGGTGATTCGCTGTATATCTCCCGCAGTGAAGACCAACCGGTCAGCATGACCCTGAGGGAAAAGAATACGGTACATACAGCCAGCAGGGCTTTGATTTGATTGTCAATGGCACCGAGGTTCAAACGCCGTATGATACAGACTCACGAGTAGGCAGCAATAACTTTACCTACACTTAGGATCCATTGAGAAAGGCAACCCGACTGCAGGCCAAAACCACGGATGGCCAAACGGTTGACCTGTCCACGAAAGGAGTAGCCACTGCATTACCAGTCTGGGGAACCCCCGAGTTTAATTGTATGACAGGGCTGGGTTTCTGACTCTCCCGGCCCGTTGGTTGTTGTCACCGGGCCCGATGTCTTTATCTGCTCATCAATGGTGTTAATAATTCTACTAACCATCAGGAAGGTGTTTGCCTTCCTGTGTTGTTAATTACTTACTCTTTAACACAAGAGGAGGTATTAATACTGATGTATTAATACACTTCATAAACCTCCCTTCCTTAGAGGTTTCCCTCCTTACGGATTGTTTTCCATATTATTAACGACATTTGTGTAAAAAATAAATCAACCTTAACCCGGCTCAACTCCCCACGAAAGGGAATTGAGCCTTATGCTGTCGAAACATGGCGCGGAGCCATGGATGATATGCTCGGCTCGCCTGCCACTACCCACTTATTACCCATATACCACCAACAGGCTCCCCGGTTTCCGGTGGGGTCTTTTTTTATTTCTTGATAGTCAATAAGGAAACTTTTCATGAAGATACAATCATCGTCATCTGCTGTGTCCCTACAGACCAACGCACTGACCGCCACCGTAGTGTCAGGCCACCAGCGCACGCGTTTCTGGTTGCAGCACTTTGGCAGCATACCCCAATGGCTCATGCTGGAACCCCGCATCTTTGGTTGGATGGATCGCCTGTGTACTGATTACCACGGTGGATCCTGGAGTTTTTATACGCTGAGCAACGGCGGTGCCTTTATGGCTCCAGAAAGTGATGTGCAGTGGTCACTGTTTAACGGCATGAATGGTAATGGTGCTGAAATGCATGCTGAGGCGGCAGGGATCACTGCCTGCCTGATGGCCTACAGTCACCACGCTTGTCGTACCGAGAGCGAGGCCATGACTGAACACTTCTACCACCTCAGAGAATACGCGCTGCACCATCCCGAAAGTCGCGTCATTTTCTCCCTGATTGACTGAGCAACAAGGTACTCTCACTATGAAGATAACGTTATCCCCCACAGTGGCTGAAATGTCACCCGGCGAACAACGCACTATCCGACGCGCCCTGAACCTACTGGCAAAACAGTTGCGGGAACCGGGTGTTGCATTTACCTCCACCGCCGTGACCCGCGACTGGTTGCGCCTGCATCTGACTGGGCTGGAGCGCGAAGTCTTCGTCGTGCTGTGGCTCGATAATCAAAACCGCCTGCTGGCTCAGGAGACGCTATTTACCGGCACCATCAACAGTACCACCGTTCACCCTCGTGAGTTGGTGAAGTCGGCCATGAAGCACAATGCAGCAAGTGCCGTACTGGCGCACAATCATCCCTCCCAGTTAGCCGAGCCCAGTCAGGCCGATCGACAGATCACCGACAGGATAAAAACAGCGCTGGAATTGGTGGACGTGAGAGTACTGGATCACCTGATTGTGGGCGGTATGGATATCGTGTCATTTGCCGAACGCGGCTGGCTACCCGGCTGAGAGCGACTCTCTTCCCCAATTTCCCCTACCTCACATTTCTGAGATCTCATTTTCAAGGAGCACGCCCATGGGCTGGCTATTCTCACACAGATCTCGCCGTGAACTGATCGCGGCACTGATCCAAACCGACGACACTGAACACTATCAACACGTTACGCTGGCACATGCGCTACGAGGCAACGTCCTGTGGTCTGTTGTCCAGAGCACGCCGAAAGATCCCGCCAAAACCTCCCACACCGTCATCCACTGCACTCTGATGCAGGGGGCAGCTGGAAGTTGGGGTTATAAAGCGATGGATGAGTCGGTTCACCCCTGTTACTACAGTTGCCCAAAGCGCTATTTGACGATGGCCCCGGCGGTCTGCCCGGAATGGCGTGAAAAGGTGCTGGCCCATCATCAACGGCGTTACCCGCAACCGGGTGTAATAAGGGAGGGAAGCAACAGATGACTGCAACAACACCTGTTTTGCGTTTCGGCCTGCAATGCAGTTCGGCCCATATCAGTGAGGATGATAATGCGGTGCTGTACCGGATCTCGCATTGTCAGGATGAGTTCAGCGATGGTGAATGGATCCACTTTTCGGGTACGGGCTATTTGATCCGCCTGGATGCGTGGACTCATCCGTTATTGCAACTCAAACGGTTGGGGCTTTCCAAAACCTGCCGCCGTCTGGTCATCACGCTAATGAAACGCCATCAACTGACTTACCTGCATATTGATGCTCTGGGTGATGTGTTGCCCGAGTTTGTCACCTTCGATTGGTAATACGACCCCACGTCCGACGTTCCGCTTTTGTATTGTCCCGTAATTTCCCAAGGAAAATGCCCAATGAACACAAGCACAATGCCCGTGCCTGGCGTATTTCACTTTCTCCAGCACCACACCGTTCTCCCGCAAGACTGGCACACCCTATGCCAAGCCATCACTACCGCCTACCTGAAGATGCGAAAACATCCCGACAGCCTGAGCTTAGCTACCGCTCCAGTCATTTGTGAACATACCGGTAATCGTCCGCTAAGTGACGACGACAGTGCGATTGGGTTGGGTGTGATCAGCTTCAACGGCGAGCGTGCTGCCCACCTGGCGGGTGATCCCTTTTTACTGTACCGACGTCAAATACCCCATGCTCTCATCCGCTGTGATACACGGGGTTATCCCTACCAATGGCTGGTGATGGCTGTATTGCTATTGGCGAATACCCATAGCCCGAATGCCTGGACAATCGAATCTGACGTGCCACTGAAACAGTGGCGCCCCGTCGCCCGCTGGCTGACTCACTACTGCAAGATACCGGTCTCACCGCTTTATTAAGGTAAATCGTTCAATGAAGGCCATCGACAAAATACCCCGCACTACACCGAACGCCAATCAGGCGTTGGCCGAGTACCAGCAACTGCTTACCTGGTTGCTGAACCACTGTTATGGATTAGAACTCAACGATACGCCATATCACAACTCACAAGCTATCGCTCAACAGATTGAGTACGGAATGACAGTACGTGAAACCATCAACGAACTGGTGGAGAAATTCGACCTGGTACGTATTGACCGCCCCGGCTTCAGTCTGCTGGCACAGGACCCGACGCTGAGTGGTGGGGATATGCTACGCGCCCGCAGTGCGCTAGGGCTGCGAAACCCCGTCAGTCGTCGCCTCGCCTGATACCCCGGCTAACCTCAAAGATCTAGCGATACGCCAGCCTCACCGCTGGCGTTGTGCTATTTAAGGAAAACTCACAATGAAAAATCTCGAACCTGATACCTCGCCCACGACTCCCGTCTGGGGTCTGCAATGTGCCATCACGCCACGTCTGGGAGCCCGACTGGTCCAACAGGGGCGGCACCTACATTTTCTGGCTGATCGCGCTGGTTTGATCGGCACGTTCACACCCGAAGCCCTCAAGGCTCTCGATGTGGCTTTTCCGGTGCTGATTGAACAGTTGGAGAACTATCTGCGCTCCGGTGAGCTCGATCCACGTCGTCAGCATTGTGTCACCGTTCAGCACGCAGGTTTTACCTGTGAAGCAGATACGTTGGGCAGTTTTGGTTACGTGTATATCGCAGTCTATCAAGCGACGCAGTCACCCGGTACAGAGCGATAACCAGCACTAATAGGCATGGAACCATCTTGCCTCTACTTTCCACAGCCCGCGAAAATGCGGGCATTTTTGTTTTGAGGATCCCGATTATGTCTCATTCGTTAAATACGGTTACTGAAACCCCTGAAGTTCTTACTGGCCACACCGAGCTTATCTGCTCGACCGACATTGAACGTCTGGTAACAGGTCGTGAGGTTGCACTGAAACAGATTGAAGCGTTGATGGCTCAACTAAAGGAAATTGGTAATCTGATATTCAGCATTGGTGGCGGTAAGTTGGAAGATTGGGCACTGCAATCTGGCCACCGTTATGGGTGTCATCTCACCCTGGAACAAGAGAAAGGTCTGGCTGCTATCACTCATCAGATCGATCGCAAGCTATGGCAAGACCTGATGAGTCGCTCTGGGATGCTGGCGCTGATGGATGCACAAGCTCGAGACCAGTGGTACAAGAGTTTGGAGAGTAAAGAACTGCCTGCCATCAGTGAGGAAAGCATCTACAGCACGTTTGAGCAGTTGCACCATGATAAGGGGGATGTGTTCGAGCGTGGGGTGATCAATGTTTTTAAAGCGCTTTCATGGGATTACAAGACCAACGATCCTTGTTGCTTCGGTAAGAAAATCATCATTAGCAATCTGGTTAGCTACAACAAATGGGGTTTTACGCTGAACCACAGTTACCGGCGTGACCAATTGGCGGATCTGGAACGGGTGCTGCACTTGTTGGATGGCAAACCGCTGCCTGATAACCGTTGTGATATCGCCACCCGGTTAAATGAGCATATCTGTGCAAATAGGCTGGTGGCCAAGGATTACCAAGATGACTACCTGAGCATTCGGTACTTTATGAAAGGGTCGGCGCATATCGTATTCAGTAAACCGAAGTTGATTGATAGGATGAATGGGATTATTGCGAAGCATTACCCAGGGATGATAGCCGGAAGGTAGGTTGAGAGTCGTGGATTTGCTACGATGATGACAAAAAAGAAGTGACATGACTAAAGAAGCTCGTGTTCAGTCACGGCTGAAACGAGCAAAGTGTCATGCTTCTACTTGTGATGGTTTCTTCAAAGAGCTTGTTTGTTAAGATCAAATTGACTGAGCGCTGTGCGAACTGTTGAACGAAGATCAACTATTTTAAATGGGCAACAGTATCTACGCTCTGCTGGGGGCAACAGTCCGCTTAGTGCCAAAAGTGGACATCCGCTATTATTATTGCTCCTTCTGTTTCAGCGTTTTGATCCACTGATATTCCATTAGTATGTCACAAATCGACATATATCTTTCGAACGAACTTAGATGTTATGATATAAGTATGTACGACATTATTACGTTAAAACCGCTCAAAATTACAGGGAGGTTTTGTGGCAACTAACATATGCATGCTTGCTGCGAGCTATGGTGATTCGATTCTGGTATCTCACTCATCTGAGTCAGGCACCTTCAATCTTCTTATTGACGGCGGGCCAGCAAAGACCTTTGGCAAAGGCCCTGGAGGACGACGCCCTGGCCCTTTACGTGTTGCCTTGGATGAAATAAAAGAGAAAGGGCAATGCGTCGACTTGGTGATACTGACACATGTTGATTCTGATCATATCAAGGGGCTTTTAAAGGCCTTCAAGACAGATGGCTACCTTAATAGTCTAGCGAAGAGAGTATGGTTAAACGCATCCAGCAACATCTCAGCTTACTTGGGAGAGGCTGAGATATCCGAAAATTCTATACCTTTCAGTAATGGCGATAGCCCCGAAACAAGTATTCGCGATGGCAAAACATTTGAGCAATTTCTTACAGAGTTAGATTGTTGGAAGCGTGAAATAATTGTTGCTGGAGAGATAATCACCGAGGGACCTTTTAAATTTACAATACTCTCCCCTTCTCAGGAAGATCTCAGAAAACTTCACTGTAAATGGCCTGATGAGAAGCCACCGGCTGATACGGCAGGGGAGGCGAATGATTACAACCAGAGTTTTAGTGATCTTATTGAAAATGACGAGTTTTCTGAGGATCCTTCATTTACAAATGGTAGTTCAATTGCTTTCATTCTCGAGATAGAAGGAAAGAAAATTCTGTTTTTAGGTGACGCCTATGCTTCCACTATTGTAACAACTCTGGAAGGGCTGGGTTACACTAGGGAAAATAAGCTTATAGTCGATTATGTCAAGATTTCTCATCATGGGAGCCATTTTAATACGAGTATGAAACTGCTTGAACTTATTGAGTGTAGATCGTATCTAATTAGTACCGATGGAACTAAACATGGTCATCCGCATAAAAGAACATTGGCAAGAATATTTAATTCGCAACCAGATAGTGTAATCTATTTCAATTACGAGGTAGCCTTTGACGGGATTTTATT
>NZ_JAELTL010000091.1:0-10793 GCF_016428815.1 Serratia sp. ASV30
AGATGTGTATAAGAGACAGAGGTAATGCCGTGTTGTTCGGGCCCAGCGCATGGATAATCAGCGCCTGACCTTTGATGGTCTTGAACTCCAGCTTGGCAATCGCACCGGCATAAGGTGCTACCTGCTGACTGCTGCTTTCCAGCTCGACATCGCGTGACATGCCGTTAGGATCCAGCGTAACGTTGGTCATGCGGTATGGGGCAACATAAGGCACCACCGCATAGCCGTTGTCATCGATTCGCACCCCAGGAGAGTTGGTGACGATCGCCCCTGCGGCATCCGGCGCTTCAACCAGCACCATGGTTTGGCCACGCTGAGGCGTCATGGTCACGCCACCGCCATGTGCCACCACGCTGCCGGAAGCCCCAATGGACGACTGACGGAAATCACGGCCATAGCTGTAAGAACCGTTCATGGTGGCGAAACGACTGCGGTATTCCCCACTCACGCTGGTATTGGTCCCGCCGCTCTGGTCGTTAGCCAAAGTGGCGCTGTAGCTGATGTTGTTATCTTCCCCGGTGGAGCCGTTAATCCCGATGCGGCTGCTGTCGTAGCCTTGGTCGTTGTAGGCCAATGCGCTGTTCAGGCTGATGTTTTGCGAGCCAATGTTGAACGGGATCGAGAAGTTCAGGAAGTAACGGGTTTCATCGTGGTTATAAGTATCGGTGGTACGCATGGCGGACAAACCGTAGGTAACTCGGCCGATGAAGTTGTTGTAACCCACCTGATACTGTTTGGAGGTACCGCCACGGTTCCAGTAATCGCGCACCGAACCGGTGATATACAGCGATCCCAGATTGGCACCCAGGCCCTGATTCAGCGTAAGCTGATATTCACTGCGCTGGCGGTTAACCGCATCGGCACTTAAACCCCGGCTCTCGTTATCACGGGCATACACCGCATCACGCAGTGACAAATAGCCGGAAGTCGAGTAGCGGTAAGCCGCAATGGTGAAGTTGGTGTTGGTTTCCGACATCAGCTTGCTGTAGCTGATCTTGTAGCTCTGGCCGGACAGATCACCCTGTTTCAGGCGGGTGTTAGCCTGAGTCACGTCGACGGCAAAAGCCCCCAACGGTGTTGCCACTGCACTCCCCAACAGCACCGCGCTGTAACCGTCACTCACGGTCGCCCCGGTGTAACCAGTCAGAATATTGGTAAACCCGCGCTGATAAGTCGCCTGGAACATCTCGGGCAAGGTATGTAAATTATCATCGCGAACTTGGCCAGCGGTTAACGCATAGCGCTGGATCCCCGGGCGCAACATCTGTGCCACCGAAGCATAGGGAACGCTGAACTGGCGCACGGAACCATCGGCCTCATTGACCGTGACGTCCAGATCGCCGCCGTAGCCGGTCGGAAACAGATCGTTAATCACGAACTCGCCCGGCGCTACCGTGGTTTGATAGATCAACTGGTTGTTCTGGCGAACTTCCACCAAGGCGTTGCTTTGTGCCACACCGCGCACTACGGGTGCATAGCCGTTAAGGGAATCCGGCAGCATGCGATCGTCGGTACTCAGTTGCGCCCCGCGAAAACCGATCGAATCAAAGAAGTCCCCGCTGGTAAACGCATCCCCCAAAGTCAGCATGCCGCGCACACCCGGAATGGCCCGCTGCGCATAGGTGGCCGTATTCTGCCAATGGGTGCTTTCCTGACTACGCCAGTTCACATTCGAGTCATGGCGCAACTGCCAACCGGCAATATTCACCCCGGCGTTCATCGTCAGATAAGCGTTGGTCGAGTCCGAATTCCCGCCGCTATTGGAGCTGTGCGAATTAAAAGCGTTGAAGTTATAGGACAGAAAGCCCGCGGTGATCCCGCGATCCCAGAATTTCGGATCGACATAACCGCGTGCGGTACGTCGCAGCGCGACCTGAGGAACGCTGACATCCATACGCAAAGTGCTGGTATTGAGGCGGTAAGACGCTTCCGGCACCCATTCCCCCAGCGGCTTACAGCTGCTGGTCGTCACCGCCGGATCGCTGCCCATTGCCGCAGTATCGACGCCAAACTCTTCCAGAGACAGCAGGCTAAAGCAGGTATCGGCACTGTCTTTACCCGGCACGCTCTTGAATTCAATGTTCTTTTTACCCTTCCATTCCCCATTGACGTAGACATCCAGAGAATATTTCCCCGCCAATACCGGGTTACCATCACGAAAGCGCGAAAGATCCACGCCTTGTGCCTGGCCAACCAGGAAATTGCTGTTGAAAGTGGCTTCGACCGGTGCAGCGGCCTGGTTGACATCGCTTTGAGCCGCTGCCAGCGAAAATGCCGGGGTGGTCAGGCAAAGGGCACTTCCGGTCAACAGCAGGATGGATCTGTAATTGAAAAGTGCCGACTTGACGGCGGCAGAGATAGGTAACTCGTTCATATCCATGCATTCCTTTACCAAATTAAGCGTCCCCGTCGGCTGACTTCACATCGCGGCATGGGGCTTTCCAGGAGTTACTTTTGCTGATTTTTGCTGCGTTGAACCCGGCCACCAAAGTCATTGATGGTGGTGTACTCAATATCAGCGATCCGTGAACTATCACCGGAAAAGGCCAGCGTTTTTTCCTGGCCAGGCGCCAGCATGTCGCCATGCGGTGCCAACGTGACTTTCTTACGGTTGACAACGGCATTGATTTCGGTGAAGGAGACATAAAACGGCGTGGGATTTTTCACTTTCACACCGCCAGCCACGAAGTTCCACTGCAGTTTTTCTGGCGCGTCATTGGCTACGCCGCTCAGGCCTTCCGGGCGATAGAACAACTTCACACGGGTTCTGAAGGCCACCTGCAGGAAGTTTTCTGGCGTAGTGTCGGCGGCCGTTCCGGTCGGTGCCGGGGGAATTTCCAGCACGTTCAACCAGAACAGAGATTCTTTGTCCTGCGTCAACGCCGAAGTCGTCAGCGAAACGCGCAGCGCCTGGCCACCGTTTGGCTCAATGCGGCTGATAGGAGGCGAAATAATAAAGGGAGCTTTGCTGTTTTCTGGCGTCGTTTCCGCGTTGCCCTCATCGATCCAGGCCTGGATCAGCGCCGGGGCGGTCCCATTATTGGATAATTGGACGGTCACTTCCCGCTGTTTGGCCGGATAAATAACGCGTGTACCGTTCACAATAACGCTGGCAAAAGCGCTGCTGCTGAAAAGCACGGCCATCAGCAATACGCTGTATTTCTTAATCGATGTTTTCATTTTAATATCACTACTATAGAAATACAGCGGGGGAAAAGTTTCCACCCGCCAGAATAGATACCCGATGATTTTCACTCCCTGCAATTAGAAGCTATCAGGGCGAAACTATTCGCCCCGAAAGGTCACAGGGAGGAAGCAACATTTAACTAGAAAAGGAACGGGTAATAATTTATTGGTAGATGATGGTGTATTGTACGTTAGAGGTCACATCACCAGCACCCGCCGCTGCGGTTGCGAAATATTCAGCGTAGTAGTTCAGGTCAGCTGAATCACCTTCATTGGCCACGGTAACCCACTGGGAGTTAGTCTGTGCACCGTTGTTGGTGGCAGCCAGAATTGGCAGGAACTGGTTGTTGCTACCCAGCAGCTGGATTTGCACGTTGGTCGCAGCATTGGTTTTGGTTTGGTTATTCAAACGACCCGTTTTGAAATCAACGGTTGAACCAGGTTCGAAATAGGTTGCTACCTGGCCTTTAGAGCATTTGGTCAGGTTAATTGCGAATGGAGTACGACCCGCAGTAGCGCTAACCGCATTCAGGGTAGAAGAAGATACGGTTGGCAGGGTAACGGTAAAATCTTTACCACCCGGGGTGCTGATAGTACAGGTCTGGTCGGTCACTTTACCGTTGAAAGTAATAGTACCATCGGCAGCCTGTGCTGAAAGAGAAGGAATGGCGGTGGCGCATACAGTCAGTGCTAATACAGCAGACAGCTTAGAGATTTTCATATTTTCGACTCTCGGTGAATTAATACATCCGTTAAGTACATTCAACGATGCTACTCCCTGTCAGGAATGAAGCCCGATGAATCCATTGCCCGGCGAAATATAGTCCAAGAACATTCTCATTGATAAATCGTTTAAAACATTCATAACGCCCCTCATGATAGGAAAAAACTATCAACAAATACCTATCGATCGATGTTGACGATTTACCCAGTTCGTAATAATCTTAATTCGTCAAGGTTAGCGGTCAAAAAATTCGATAAAACGCCGAAAAACCAGAATATAACTCTGTTATTGCGCTTTTAGCCATCTTGAGCGCAACCGTGTTCCCTCTGAAATTTCAATCTTTTAGAGGAATTTACCACCAGGTAAGATGATTCTTTCTTTAATAAGATTATTACCAATAAACAGTCATTTATTTCTTAGTTTATTGTTTAAAATCATACAGATAAATTTCAATCAAAGGATTGAGGAATGCGCAGCGTTTTTAACGGTAAAAATAACGGAATTAATTATGTTTTCCAGCCCATGTTCGCCAAATCTGGGCAACTGCTGGCCGTTGAATGTTTATCGCGCTTCTCTTTCGATAGCAAATTTGCGCATTTCTCTCCGGAACAATTCTTCCAACAGGCCGATCGCGAAACCCGCGTCGAGATCCTGCATCAACAAATTGAATTGATAGAAAAATACCGTGACTGGTTTCAACAACACCAGATCATTGCCACCATCAATGTCGACGACCATTCGCTGCAGGAGCTGGCGAACGGTGCGTTGGCCGATAAAATCCGCGCGATGAATTGCCTGCATTTCGAAATCAACGAAAACGCCAGCAGGCTGGTAAAAAATCGCGTCCATAACGACCCCTCTCTGAATAATTATTCATTTTGGCTCGATGATTTTGGTTCTGGCTATGCCGGGTTTTCCGCCTTGTATAACAGCCGTTTCCGCTTCGTTAAACTCGATCGACAGCTGCTGTGGGACTTTATGAAAAAGCCCGGTGGCGATGGGTTGATGCGTGCCTTGTTGCGTTTTTTTCACCTGAATCATTACCGGGTGATTATCGAAGGGGTTGAAACGCGCGAACAAAAAAAATGGCTGGACGAAATGCCCTACTATGCACTGCAGGGGAAGCTGTGGCAGGAATCCAGCATCAAAGATTTAAATCAGCTGCTTGCTGCTGAATACTTTTAACTCATTATGGGTATCCCCAATATGTCTAAAAACAATGTCCTGGTGATTAGTGAGTGTAAGTACAGCTATGTCGGGCTTTCAATGCTGTTGAAAAAGCATTATGGCAAGTACGATATCAAGCTGTTTTCGGACTTTATGCACGGTGGCGCAAAGGCGGAGAAAATTATCAAGCATGATATTGCGTTGATTTTCACCTCGCAAAATCTGGAGCAAAGCGTCAACGTGATCGAAAGCCTGGTGTCTGTGCATCAGCAACACATGAGCTCAACGCGTATTCTGGTGTTTTATGATGATGAGCGGGTGGCCAAGCTGTTGGCGATCCTGGGGATCTCTGTAGAACTGGTATCGGCTCGCATGCCGCTTTATTTACTAGAGGAAAAAGTGGAAAACCTGCTGGCGAGCGAAGAGTCGGGGCAATTGAAGGTGCAGAAAACCCGCGAGCTCAGCCCGGCAGAAAGCGATGTGATCTTCAACCTGTTGCGCGGCGATAGTCTGCTGAACATTGCAGCCAAGCGAGGCACCCATCCGAAAACTATTTTTTCACAGAAATACAGTGCATTGAAGAAATTGCGTCTGCGCAATATGAGCACTATTTTCGTCACCAACGGCTGACTCAGGCGAGTATAGTAAAGGGGCGAGTTCATCGATTGAACGTCGCCCCTCGTCGATATACCACCATGCCCTCTCCCGATTATTTATACAAATCCGCGGTGCCGTAAACGTGGTTATTAACGGTAACCGAGGTAATGCGATAAGCACTTGCCCCCTGCCGTTGCGCATCGGCGGCGATCGCCTGTTCAAAGCTGCTCAACGTTGTCGTCTGGCTGGAAACCTCTCCGATTTTTTGCAGCCCTTGTGCAGCACTGCTTGTTACCGGCATGGCCGCCATGACACCGCTGCTGGCTGCAGCCAGCACCAAAGCCAAAATTACAGTTTTCATCATAAAATCCTCTCACTAGCTTGGTGATAACCGGCAGCAAAAGCCGCCGGAGGGATTATGCCTTTACTGACTCATTGCGTCTTTCTTCATGCCATCTTTAGCCATAGAGTCTTTCTTCATGCTGTCTTTGGCCATGTGATCCTTCTTCATGCCGTCTTTGGCCATAGAGTCCTTCTTCATGCAATCTTTATCCATGCACTCTTTTTTCATTCCCTGTTTTGCCATCCCGTCGTGGGACATCTGGCTCATACCGTCCTTTTTCATCGCGTCCTTGCCCATGCTATCGGCCGCATTGGCTCCGGTGATACCCAGCATCAGCGCGCTACACATCATCATGGCAAATAACTTTTTCATGGTATTTCCTTTTCTTGGTTAATCGGCACGCGTCGTGCCATGAAACTGCACCGGCGGCAATCAACTACCGCCAAACCAGTTGTAGCCTTGGTCTTCCCAATAACCGCCGGGAAAGTGGTTGGTAACTTCGATCACTTGAATATGTTTGGGATTCTTGTAACCCAGCTTGGTGGGCATCCGCAGTTTCATCGGATAGCCGTATTTACGCGGTAAAATCTGCCCGTCGTAGGTCAACGCCATCAGCGTTTGCGGATGCAACGCCGTGGCCATATCGATGCTGGTGTAATAGTCATCAGCACATTTAAAACCGATATAGCGGGCGTTCAGATCCGCACCAATCGCCTTCAGGAAGGTGGCAAACGGCACCCCACCCCATTTGCCGATGGCGCTCCAGCCTTCCACACAGATGTGCCTTGTGATCTGGCTGATTTGCGTCATCTGATGCAATTGTGCCAACGTCCAGGGCTGCTTGTGCAGCACCAACCCCGCCACTTCCAGCCGATAGTCATCACCATTGATATCCGGCGCCTGATCCTCGCTATAGAAAGCATTGAACGGGAATGGGCGAGTGATCATCGATTCGGCATACTCTGGCGCCAGATGATTGGCATTGAACAGCCAGCCCTGAACCCGATCGTTAAAGCGTGAGATGCGGCTCAAGGCCTGATCTACCTGAGTGTTATCGCTGAGATCGCAGCCAGTCAGCATCGCCACGCCCCCCAGGGTCAAGCCATTGCGCAGAAAACGGCGGCGCGACGACGATGCCAACTGGCGCGCTAGCAGGCGCTGTGCCTCTTTAACGATATCCTGGCCTTCGCTCAGGCTGAGAGGGGGTTTTTCCATTTTCATCTGTGTCTCCTTAGCGCCCACGTAACATGGCCAGCAGCGTACGTGGCACCAGGGCCACCATTACCAGATGGATCACCACGAAACCAACCAGCGTCGTCATGGCAAAAAAGTGAACATAGCGAGCCGCGTCGTAACCTCCAAGCAAGGTGCGAAGCAGAGGAAACTGCACCGATTTCCACAACACCAGCCCAGAAAGCACCATCAGGACGCTGACTGCGATGGCCACCAGATAGGCCACACGCTGTACCATGTTGTAGTGGCGCGGATCGGCGTGTGACAACTTGCCTCGCAGTGCGGCCCATAGATCGGCCACAAACTTCCTGGGGCTGAGCGGCCAGAATTGGCGTTTAAAGCGGCCGCTGAACAGGTTGATCAGCAGATAGCACAGGCCGTTGATGCCAAACAGCCACATACCGGCAAAATGCCATTGCAGCGCGCCCCCCAGCCAACCGCCTAACGTCAGCTCATTGATAAAGCTAAAGTTAAACAACGGGGAAGCGTTATAAATGCGCCAACCGCTGGTGACCATAATCAACATGGCAAGTGCGTTCAGCCAGTGTGTCAGCCTTAGCCACAGCGGGTGGATAAGGGTCTGTTTCGCCGTGATCATCGCTTCTCTCCTGCCCCGTATCGGTTCGATGTCAGCAGTATTCAACGGATTTGTTCCCCAAGACCTCACGCAAAGTTAAATAAAATGTGATCACTTCCAGGGTGGGGGTTGTGTAGACTTCAGGTAGACCAGTTAACTGCGGTAGAGAAAATGGAAAAGGCAAAACGAATTTTGATCGTCGAAGACGACGGCCATATCGCCGAACTGTTGCAACTGCATCTGCGCGATGAGGGCTATGACATCAGCCACGCGGCCGATGGCAATCTGGGCATGGCAATGCTGGAACAAGGAGGTTGGGACGCGCTGATCCTCGATCTGATGCTGCCGGGCATCGATGGCCTGGAAATCTGCCGTCGCGCCCGCAATATGACGCGCTATACGCCAATCATTATCACCAGCGCCCGCTCTAGTGAAGTCCACCGGGTACTCGGGTTGGAGCTGGGGGCTGACGACTATTTGGCTAAACCCTTTTCCATGCTGGAGCTGGTCGCCCGCGTAAAAGCCCTGTTTCGCCGCCAAGAGGCGATGACCCGCAACCTCCGGATGGAGGCAGGAACGTTAAGCATTAACGGGCTGGTGATAGATCCCATCGCTCGCGAGGTTTTTCTAAACCAGCAAACGGTGGAACTGACACCGCGCGAGTTCGACCTGCTGTATTTTTTCGCCCGCCACCCTGGCAAAGTATTTTCCCGCCTCAGCCTGCTCAATCAGGTCTGGGGCTATCAACACGAAGGGTATGAACACACGGTGAATACCCACATTAACCGGCTACGGATCAAGATTGAGCGCAACCCGGCAGAACCCGAGCACATCCTCACCGTGTGGGGCATGGGCTATAAATTCGCGGCTTCGCCGCAAGGGTAAATGATGAAAAATCTCACGCTGACACAACGCCTGACTCTGGTTTTCGCCCTGCTGCTGCTGATCTGTTGTTCGATTTCCGGTTGGTTACAGGTGCGCAGCAGCACGCAATATAGCCAGGCGGTGATCCAACGGCTTTCCACCAATCTGGCGCAGCATATCGCCACCAGCAACCCACTGTTGAGTTCGCAGGGCTGGAACGATCGGTCGGTGCATACCCTGTTCGATCAACTGATGGCGGTTAATCCGAGCGTTGAGGTTTATCTGCTGGATAAACAAGGCAATATCGTTGGCAATGCGGCACCTGCCGGGCACATGAAACGCCAAAAGGTCGACCTGTTGCCGATACAGACATTGTTGAACGGGGCCGAAATGCCCCTCTATGGTGACGACCCGCGTAATCTCAATAATCAAAAAGTCTTCAGCGCCGCGCCGCTGCGGGTAAATGGTGAGATTGAAGGCTATCTCTACGTAGTGCTGCTGGGGGAGGATTATGATGCGCTGGCCAATAGCGCCCAGATCAACTCTGCCATTTATACCGCGCTGTGGTCGATGGGGCTGGTGGCGCTGTTCGGGCTGCTGGCCGGTGGCATTGCTTTCCACTGGGTGACACGGCCGATCCGCCGCCTGACTCAGCAGGTTAATGCGCTGGATAGCGATGGCATCGCAGCACTGCAAGCCTATGCCAATACCCCTGCAGAGAGCCACCGCCGTGATGAGGTCAGCCAGTTACAGCAGGCATTCCGCCGTATGGCACAGCGCATTACTGAACAATGGCAAACCCTGTCACAACAGGACCAGCAACGGCGCGAGTTTATCGCCAATATCTCTCACGATCTGCGTACTCCACTAACCTCTCTGCATGGTTATCTGGAAACGCTGTCGGTGAAATCAGCCAGCCTGACACCCACCGATCGTCAACGCTACCTGGAGATCGCCCTGGCTCAGAGCCGCAAAGTCGGGCGGCTGGCGCAAGAGCTATTTGAGCTGGCCAGGCTTGAGTACGGCGTAGTGAAACCTCAGAAAGAACCGTTCTCCCTCAGTGAATTGGTGCAGGACGTATTCCAGAAGTTCGAATTGGCCGCCGAGGCTCGCCAGCAGCGCCTGCTTGCCGATATTCAGCCGGGCATCCCCCAGGTGTTTGCCGACTTGAGCATGATGGAACGGGTGCTGACCAACCTGCTGGATAACGCGATCCGCCATACGCCAAGCGGTGGAGAGATCGAAGTGCGCCTGTGGCCACAGGGTAATAAGGTGATGGTTCAGGTCAATGACAGCGGGCCTGGCATTCCCTTGGAGCTGCGGCCTGATTTGTTTATCCGCCCGTCAATTCTCAACCATGCCCGCCGCCATGCGGGAGGTTTGGGGCTGATGATTGTCAAACGCATTCTGCAGTTACACGACAGTGACATTATGCTGGTGGATCAGCAGCATGCTGGAGCCTGCTTTCGTTTCTCCGTGTCGGTACTATGACCCGACAGCCAGTCCCCAGGGAAGGGCTTAGGGCGTATCAGCGCCCTGTATGATTGCCACCTGTTGCCCTCTTCGGCACAGCGATTTAATTGAGCAACTCATAATAGGATAAGGCCCCTAATGTCGGCACTTTAACGACTTCATTGGCTGGCTCACCAAACTCTCGCTCTTGGCCTATCTCGTCATTGACCACGTTGACCTGATAGGGAATGAGATTGGGGATAATGGCATAACCACGACTGTCGGTAACCACATCAACCTGCTCAGGGATCGTCGCATTGGGATACTTTTTGCTATATACCAGTGCGTTAGTGTCACCTAACGTTGGCCCTAAGGTGATCCCCGCCTGATGGGCAACCAACGAACCTGAGCTGTTCGCCGAGTAGAGCGCATAGTTTGTTCCAGACTGGTATCTGATAGCCGATTCCCCCGCAGCATAGCGGTAATTGGCATTCGCCTGATAATTTGCCTTGCTCTTTTTTCCCCTGCGGCTAGTTACCCGGTAGTTAAGGTTGTTATTTAAATGTCTACCGCCTGTCTCTTATACACATCTAAAAGAGGGGGGGGGGGGGGGGGGGGGGGGGGGGGGGGGGGGGGGGGGGGGGGGGGGG
>NZ_JAELTL010000092.1:0-10436 GCF_016428815.1 Serratia sp. ASV30
CGCTAATTGCCCTCGGCGGCGGCGTGATTGGCGATCTGACCGGCTTTGCCGCAGCGTGCTATCAACGCGGTGTGCGTTTTATCCAGGTTCCTACCACGCTGCTCTCGCAGGTGGACTCCTCCGTTGGCGGCAAAACCGCCGTCAATCATCCGCTCGGTAAAAATATGATCGGCGCCTTCTACCAACCGGCTTCGGTGGTGGTAGATCTGGACTGCCTGCGTACTTTACCGGCGCGTGAACTCTCCTCTGGTCTGGCGGAAGTGATCAAGTACGGGATTATTCTCGATGGTGATTTTTTTGTCTGGCTGGAAAATAATATTGATGCGCTGGTTGCGCTGGATATGGACGCGTTAGCGTACTGCATCCGCCGCTGTTGCGAATTGAAGGCCGAAGTGGTGGCCGCCGATGAACGTGAGAACGGTCTGCGGGCGTTGCTCAATCTGGGCCATACCTACGGCCATGCCATCGAAGCCGAAATGGGCTACGGTGTCTGGTTGCACGGTGAGGCGGTGGCGGCAGGCATGGTGATGGCTGCTGAAACAGCACGCCGCCTGGGTCAGTTCTCGGCTGACGATATCGAACGGATCAAGGCGCTGCTGCTGCGTGCCGGGTTGCCGGTTTGCGGGCCGCAGGAAATGACGTCTGAGGCCTATCTGCCACACATGCTGCGTGATAAAAAAGTGTTGGCGGGGTCGTTGCGTTTGGTATTGCCGAAGGGCATTGGTGAAGCAGAAGTTCGTGGCGGTGTCGCCCATGAGCTGGTGCTGGCATCCATCGCCGACTGTTTACCAACACAGCGCGCGTAAGTCGGTTACACTCAATAGCGTTAACGTTTCGCCAGGTCGATATGCAGCCGTTTCTCTGCTGCTATCCGGGCTGTACCTTGCCCACCGGGCAATTCCATGGATGGCGTAATTTGACGCAGGTCGACAGCGCTTGAGCTTGCGGGCTATAACAGTAGCTTGGCTGCTGTTAGACTCTATAAAAATTGTGCGCAGGGCGAGACAGATGTCGCTTTGCCATCATCGGGTTAATAGTCTCGAACCACCTGGGTGGCGAGATTTTGCCTCTAGTTGGAGGGTTTCAGATGGATGAATTTAAACCAGAAGACGATCTCAGGCCTGATACCAGCGATCGCCGTCCTTCGCGTTCACGTCGGCCAGCCGCAACTGGGCCTCGTTTTGCCGTTTCACGCCAGCATATGATGATTGGGATAGGCATTTTGGTGCTGTTGTTGCTGATCATCGGTATCGGTTCGGCGCTGAAGGCACCGACTAAACACGAGGCAGCGCAACAGCAAGGGGCAACCCGTGACATCAATCTGTCGGGCTCATCGTCGCTGACCACCAGCAACAATGGCGTTGCGGGCGGCACTACGGATACCAACGATAACAACGGTGTCAGCACCTCTCAGCCTCAGACTGTTAGCGTCCCACCTATCTCCAGCACGCCGACCGAAGCACAAGCTGTAGCGCCACAGGGCGGTGCTGGTGAGCGTGTCGATCTGCCAGGCAACATGGCCGATGCCTTATCTTCACAACAAGGTCAGGTTGATGCTGCTGCCGCGCAAAGTATCAATGCCCCGGTTTCCACTTTACCAACCGCTCCGGCGACCGTGATGAACGGTGCTGCCGCGCGCCCGGCGGCGAATGGCAATGCAACTGCTGCGACGCAGCCGCATAAAACGCCTGCCACCAAACCAGCAGCAACCAAGCCGACAGCATCGGTCAAACCTTCTGCGACCACCACCACGGTTTACACCCCACCGGCCAAAGGCAAGAGTGGTGTGGTGAGCGGCAGCGGAAGCTCACTGAAAACCGCACCGGGTAGCCATTACACGCTGCAGTTGAGCAGTGCCTCACGCTCCGATACGTTGAATGCCTTTGCCAAGCAACAGAATTTGCCACACTTTATGGTGTACGAGACCAAGCGTGATGGTAAACCCTGGTATGTGTTAGTGAGCGGCAACTACGCTTCTTCGGCGGAGGCCAAGCGTGCCATCGCCACGCTGCCGGCGGAAGTTCAGGCGAAAAAACCATGGGTCCGTCCTGTACAGCAAGTACAGCAAGACCTGAAAAAATAATCATTAATTTTGTGCGCTGATGTGCTGTCTGAAGCAGAGTACATATCCGCCGCTCTGAATTGTAATAAGTAGCTAACTGACGGCATGAAGAAAAACCGCGCTTTTTTAAAATGGGCTGGTGGAAAATACCCGCTGATAGACGAGATCCGTCGTCATTTACCAGAGGGTAACTGCTTAATCGAGCCCTTCGTGGGCGCGGGTTCAGTCTTCCTGAACACAGAGTATGAGGCTTATATTCTCGCCGATATCAACAGCGACCTTATCAGCCTGTATAACATCGTTAAGCTGCGCACGAATGATTTCGTGCGCGATGCCCGCTTGCTTTTCACCGACGAATTCAATAACTCTGAGCAGTTCTACCTGCTGCGCGAAGAGTTCAACACCACCGCCGATGAGTATCGGCGCGCACTGCTGTTCCTGTATCTGAACCGCCACTGCTATAACGGCCTGTGCCGCTATAACCTGCGTGGTGAGTTCAATGTGCCGTTTGGGCGTTACAAGAAACCCTATTTCCCGGAAGAAGAGCTGTATTGGTTTGCTGAAAAATCACGCAATGCCACTTTTGTCTGCGAGCACTATCACGATACCATGGTGAAGGCGACCCAAGGTGCGGTGGTCTATTGCGATCCGCCATATGCTCCTCTGTCGGCAACGGCGAATTTTACCGCTTATCACACCAACAGCTTTAGCCTGGCCGATCAGCAAGGGCTGGCGCGCATTGCACATCAGCTGTCGGTTGAAAGCCAGGTGCCGGTGTTGATTTCCAACCATGACACCGAGCTGACGCGTGACTGGTATCAGCATGCTTCGCTGCATGTGGTGAAGGCTCGTCGCACCATCAGCCGCAATATTTTAGGCCGCAGTAAAGTGAACGAACTTCTGGCGCTGTATAAAAAAGCTGAATAACTCGACCCCTACGTTTGGAGAAGCGGATGAAAAAGTTTTTGATTGCCCCGTCCATTCTGTCTGCAGATTTTGCCCGCCTGGGTGAAGATACTGCCAAAGTGTTGGCCGCTGGCGCCGACGTGGTGCATTTTGACGTGATGGATAACCACTACGTGCCTAATCTGACGATCGGGCCAATGGTGTGCGAAGCCTTGCGCAATTACGGCATTACCGCACCGATTGACGTCCATCTGATGGTAAAACCGGTCGATCGCATCGTGCCGGACTTTGCCAAGGCTGGGGCAACCTACATCTCTTTCCATCCCGAAGCTTCCGAACACGTCGACCGTACCATCCAACTGATCAAAGAGAACGGCTGCAAGGCGGGTCTGGTGTTTAACCCAGCGACGCCGTTGAGCTATCTCGATTACGTGATGGACAAGATCGACGTGATCCTGCTGATGTCGGTCAACCCCGGTTTTGGCGGTCAATCCTTTATCCATGGCACGTTAGACAAGCTGCGTCAGGTTCGCAAACTGATCGACGAAAGCGGCCGCGATATTCGCCTGGAAGTGGACGGCGGCGTGAAGGTCGACAACATTGCAGAGATCGCAGCAGCGGGGGCGGACATGTTCGTGGCAGGCTCCGCCATCTTTGGCAAACCGGATTACCGTGCGGTGATCGATCAGATGCGCAGTGAGCTGGCAAAGGTGAGTCATGGCTGATTTTAGCGCCATCCGTGGTCTGGCCTTCGATCTCGACGGTACGCTGGTAGACAGTGCGCCGGGATTGGCGGCGGCCATTGATATGGCGTTGGCGGAAATGGGTCTGCCGCAGGCCGGTGAGGCCCGTGTTGGCACCTGGATTGGTAACGGTGCCGATGTGTTGGTCCAGCGTGCGCTGCGCTGGGCAGAGGTGGAAGCCACGCCGGAACTGTGCCTACAAATGCGTCAACGTTTCGACCATTTCTATGGGCAAACCGTAGAAAGCGGCAGCCGCCTGTTCCCACAGGTAATAGATACGCTGGCTCAGTTGGCCAAGCTTGGCTACCCGCTGGCGCTGGTCACCAACAAACCGACACCCTTTGTGGCCCCTTTGCTGACGTCGCTCGGCATTATCGACTTTTTCTCGCTGATCATCGGCGGTGACGACGTGGTGGAGAAAAAGCCACATCCTGCCCCGCTATATCTGGTGTTCGGCAAGCTTGGCCTGCGGGCCGGTGAAGTGCTGTTCGTCGGGGATTCGCGCAATGATATTCAGGCGGCGCAGGCGGCAGGTTGCCCGAGCGTCGGTCTGACTTACGGATATAACTACGGTGAAGCGATCGCCCTGAGCCACCCCGACCGCGTGTTGGAGCGCTTCGCCGATTTGTTGCCCGCACTTGGGCTGTCATCTTTAGAAGATCGGGAAATTTAACTATGAGTAAGCCCATCGTTTTCAGCGGCGCGCAGCCGTCCGGTGAACTGACTATCGGCAACTACATGGGGGCGCTGCGCCAGTGGGTGCAGCTGCAGGACGAGTTTGATTGCATCTACTGCATCGTCGATCTGCATGCCATCACCGTGCGTCAGGATGCACAACAGCTGCGTAAAGCCACCCTGGATACGCTGGCGCTTTACCTGGCCTGTGGTATCGATCCAGAGAAAAGTACCATCTTCGTGCAGTCTCATGTGCCGGAACATACGCAACTGAGCTGGGTGCTGAACTGCTACACCTATTTCGGTGAACTGAGCCGCATGACCCAGTTCAAAGACAAGTCGTCGCGCTATGCGGAAAACATCAACGCCGGTCTGTTCAGTTATCCGGTGCTGATGGCGGCAGACATTCTGCTGTACCAGACCAATCAGGTGCCGGTCGGTGAAGACCAGAAGCAGCATCTGGAACTGAGCCGTGACGTTGGCCAGCGCTTCAACGCGCTGTATGGCGACGTGTTCAAGGTGCCGGAGCCGTTTATTCCGAAATCTGGCGCGCGCGTGATGTCGCTGCAAGAGCCGACCAAGAAGATGTCCAAGTCGGACGATAACCGTAACAACGTGATTGGTCTGCTCGAAGATCCGAAGGCGGTGACCAAGAAGATCAAACGTGCGATGACCGATTCCCAGGATCCGCCAGTCATTCGCTACGACGTTGCCAATAAAGCGGGGGTGTCCAACCTGCTGGATATCCTGTCCGGTGTGACCGGCAAGAGCATTGCCCAGTTGGAAGCCGAGTTTGAGGGCCAGATGTATGGCCACCTGAAGGGCGCAGTAGCAGAGGCCGTGTCTGGTATGTTGGTCGAGCTGCAAGAGCGTTATCACCGTTTCCGCAACGATGAGGCTCTGTTACAGCAGGTGATGCGTGATGGCGCGGCGAAAGCCCGTGCTCGTGCGCAGGAAACCTTGGCGAAGGTGTATGAAGCCGTAGGTTTTGTACCGCATCCTTAATGGGGGCAGACACCGTCTCAACCCGTTCCCAGGTAGGGGCGCAGCATGCGGCGCCCCTAGGATCGAAACTACAAGCTTAGCAACATTGCTCCCAATCTAAAGCGGCCAAAGGGTCGCTTTTTTTATGCTATTTTGCTCAGGTCTGCCGGTGTTTCCCGGCTGGCAAACCAGTTCAGCTTGCTGCGCAGGCTGACGACGCTGCCAACGATAATCAGGCTTGGGCTCTCAGCTTGTTTTGCTAGCTCACCCAGTTGTGCCAGCTGGCCTTCGATCACTCGTTGGTGAGTTGAGGTGCCGTTTTCGACCAGCGCCACGGGCATCGAGGCAGCCATACCGTGAGCGATCAGCTGCTGCTGGATTTCTGCCGCCTGAGTTAACCCCATATAGAACACCAGCGTTTGCTGCTTGGCGGCAAGCTGTGCCCAGTCCAATCCGCCATCGGCTTTGGCATGCCCCGTCACCAAACGCACGCTTTGCGCGTGATCGCGGTGGGTGAGGGGAATGCCGCTGTAGGCCGAACACCCCGAAGCCGCAGTGATCCCTGGTACTACCGAGAAGGGAATATCCGCTTCGGCCAGCGTTTCCAGTTCTTCGCCACCACGGCCAAAGATGAAGGGATCGCCCCCTTTCAGCCTGACGACACGCAGGCCTCGCCTGGCCTGTTCCACCAGGATCTGATTGATGTGTTCCTGTGGTACGCAATGGTATCCGGCACGCTTGCCCACAAAGATACGCTCGGCATCGCGGCGCACCAGGGCCATAATTTCTTCAGAGACCAGGCGGTCGTAAACGACCACGTCAGCCTGTTGGATTTGTTGCAGACCTTTCAGCGTCAGCAGGCCAGCATCACCGGGACCTGCGCCTACCAGCACCACTTCGCCCTGTTCTTCAGGACGATCGGCGAACAGCTTTTCAACCTGCTGGTTGGCCTGCCTGGTATCGCCGTTGGCCAGGGATTGCGCCAGCCTGTCGTGTACGAACAACCTTTCCCAGAATCGGCGACGAGCGCCAATGCTGCCAAATTCCTGCTTCACCCGCTGGCGCAATGAACCCGCCAACTGAGCCAGTTGGCCCAGGTGCTGCGGCAGAATGGCTTCCAGTTTTTCCCGTAGCAGACGTGCCAGCACAGGGGCTTTGCCCCCGGAAGAAACGGCCACCATAATTGGCGAACGATCGATAATCGAAGGCATGATAAAGCTGGCGCGTTTGGGGTCGTCCACCACGTTGCAGAACACCTGCCGTTGGTTGGCACACTGATAGACTAGGGCGTTGACTTCCACCCGATCGGTTGCGGCAATCACTAACCATTTCTCTGCCAGCAAGTCGGCAGAAAACTCACCTTCTACCAGCGTCACCTGGCCCTGCTCGGCCCAGATCAGGAATTGCTCACTGAACTCAAGCGAGTTGACGGTTAACTGCGCACCGGCCTCCAGCAGCAGGCGAGCCTTACGTTCAGCGACTTCCCCGCCGCCGACCAGCAGGCAGGCTTTGTGTTGCAGTTGGCAGAAAATGGGTAAGTAATCCATCGGCAATCCTCGGGGAAGTGGTAAAGGGGGGCGATCGTTCACCCCCAAAAGCATTATGCGGTTTGGCGAGCAGCTGAAATCTCAGCCTGTGGACGCTGGGCACGTGGCGTGGCATACCAGTAACCGAGGCCCATAAACACGGCACCAGAGAACATGTTGCCCAGAGTCACCCACAGCAGGTTATGACCGATACCGCTAAGGGTATAGGCTTCGCTGTGGTGGCCGAACCAGGACAAGGCAAACAGCGTCATGTTAGCCACCGAGTGTTCGTAACCGGAAGCGATAAACGCCAGCAAACACCACCAGATGGCGATGAACTTGGCCGCGCCTTCAACACGCAACGCCATCCAGATCGCCAGGCAAACCAGCCAGTTACACAGTACGCCTTTGAAGAACAGCACTTCTGCAGGGGCGGTGGTTTTGGCCAGCGCTACGGTATGCACCAGGCTGGTATCAATCGGCAGCAGGCTACCACCGCCGTAGTAATACATCAGCGCGACCAGCACCGAACCGAGCAGATTTCCTAGCCAGGTTTGTGGCAGTACGGCCCACATCTGGCGGTGCTTGATGGTACCGGCCTTGACGCCCAGCATCAGAAACATGGTGTGGCCAGTGAACAGCTCTGAACCGGCGATGATCACCAGCGTCAGTGCAATACCGAAGGTGGCACCCATGACCAACGGACGGATGGACGGATCCACCAGGTTGCCGAGGGTAAAGATCAGGATAATACCAAGGCCGACATAGGCCCCGGCCATAGCGGAACTGATCCAAAAGCCAAGCGGACTCTCTTTGGCCAGTTTGACGATGCGTGCCGCGTTGGCAGCGCATTTGTTGATGGTGTCGGTGAACATAGATTTCCCTGGAAATAAATAATAAAAAGTGTGTTTGTAAGGGTAATGCCGGTCAGTTAGGCAAAAAGAGACGCTCTCACCCTAACTCTCTCCCACAGGAAGAGGGGACCGATCGAGCTAGTTGAACCTTGCCTTTGTGGTTCTTACTCCCTACTTTCCGTAGCTGCATGGGCTAACCGCTTGCCCTGTGCAGCACCCTTTCCCCTTGGGAGAGGGTTGCGGTGAGGGGCGAAGGATTACTTAGCCGCCACCTGAACCAGGCCGTCGACTACCCGGCTGGCGAAGCTGGCCACGGAGCGGCTCTCATCTTCCAGACAGAAACCGTCATGCAGGCGGAAATGCTGTTTTTTCAGCGGGCTGGCGACCCACAATTCACCCTGATGCTCGGCAATCAGGCCGCGAGAAAGCACGCTGGCCTGGGCAAACGGGTCGATATTGCTGATGGCAAACAGCCGCTCGTCGGCATAGGGGCGGAATATCGCCACCTGCTGGGTGCCGATCAGCGCACAGACGCCGGTCGCGGGCAGAATATCGGCGATGGGGCAAACGGTGATCCACTGGCTCATGCGTTGTTCTCCTCGGTTTCCAGCAAGGTGACGGGAATGCGTTCATCCGGGCGTGCTGGGCGATGTTGCTCGCGTTCAGCCACGACCTGAACGTTAGGATCGCGCTGGCTGTTGTTAATAAAGTGAGCGAAACGCACCTGCGATGCAGGATTTTCGACAGTTGCTTTCCATTCGCAGATCACCGCTTCACGCAGGCGGGCAATTTCGGTTTCCAGCTGTGCGTTGATGCCCAGCTTGTCGTCGATAATCACCTTGCGCAGATAATCGATGCCGCCTTCCAGGCTTTCCAGCCAGACCGAGGTACGCTGCAACTTATCGCCGGTGCGGATGTAGAACATCATGAAACGGTCGAGGTAACGCATCAGCGTTTCGTTGTCGAGATCGGCTGCCAGCAGGTCGGCATGGCGCGGTTTCATCCCGCCGTTGCCGCAGACATACAGGTTCCAGCCGTTCTCGGTGGCAATAATGCCAACGTCTTTCCCCTGCGCCTCGGCACACTCGCGGGTGCAGCCGGAAACGCCAAACTTCATCTTGTGCGGAGTACGGATGCCTTTGTAGCGGTGTTCAAGCTGTACGCCAAAGCCAACGCTGTCACCCACGCCATAGCGGCACCAGGTACTGCCGACGCAGGTCTTCGCCATCCGCAGCGCCTTGGCGTAGGCGTGGCCGGTTTCGAAGCCGGCGGCGATCAGCTTGCTCCAGATGGCGGGCAGATCGTCTTTCTGCGCACCGAACATGCCGATACGCATCGAGCCGGTCATCTTGGTGTACAGGTTGTATTCTTTGGCAATCTGGCCGACGGCGATCAGACCTTCCGGCGTGATTTCACCACCGGCAGAGCGTGGGATCACCGAGTAGGTGCCGTCTTTCTGGATGTTGCCCAGGAAGTTGTCGTTGGTGTCTTGCAGCGGCGTGTGCTGCGGCTTGAGCACATACTCGTTCCAGCAGGAGGCCAGCAGTGAACCGACGGTCGGTTTACAGACTTCGCAGCCGTAACCTTTGCCGTATTTTGCCAACAGTTCGTCGAAGGTCTTGATGCCTTCAACCCGGATCAGGTGATATAGCTCCTGGCGAGAATAGGCAAAGTGTTCGCACAGGTGATGGTTAACCTCAATACCCTGTTTGCTCAGTTCGGCATTCAGCACCTGGGTGATCAGTGGAATACAGCCGCCGCAGCCGGTACCGGCCTTGGTCTCGGACTTGATCGCCGCTACGGTATGGCAGCCCATATTCACCGCTTTGATGATATCGCCCTTGCTGACGTCAAAGCAGGAACAGATCTGTGCGGTCTCTGGCAGAGAATCTACGCCGATGGCAGGCTTGCTGCCGGCATGGGCTGGCAGGATCAGGCTGTCCGGATTTTCCGGCAGCTCGATGTTGTTGAGTGCCAGCTGCAGCAGGTTACCGTAGTCGCTGGTATCGCCGACCAGCACCGCACCAAGCAACGTTTTGTTGTCCGCGCTGACGACCAGGCGCTTATACACCTCTTTGCTTTCATCCAGATAGACGTAGCTGCGGGCGCCTTCGGTACGTGCGTGCGCATCACCAATACCCCCAACATCGACCCCCAGCAGCTTCAGCTTGGCGCTCATATCGGCACCCTGGAAGCTGTTTTCACGGCTCAGCAGATGGTCGGCGGCGACCTGAGCCATCTTGTAGCCCGGCGCTACCAAGCCGAAGGTGCGCTGCTGCCAGGAGGCGCATTCACCAATGGCGTAAACGTCCGGATCGGAGGTCTGGCAGTTATCGTTAATCGCAATGCCACCGCGTGGGGCGGTAGCCAGCCCGCACTGGTGAGCCAGTTTGTCCTGCGGACGGATGCCGGTGGAGAAGACGATAAAGTCGACCTCCAGCTCGCTGCCGTCGGCAAAGTGCATGGTTTTGCGTGCGCTTTTGCCGCCGTTGATGATTTCGGTGGTGTTCTTGCCGGTGTGGACTTTGACACCCATGCGCTCGATCTTGCGGCGCAGCTGGTCGCCGCCCATCGGATCGAGCTGTTCTGCCATCAACATCGGCGCGAACTCGATCACGTGGGTTTCCACGCCCAGACTTTTCAGTGCGCCAGCCGCTTCCAGGCCGAGCAGACCACCGCCCACCAC
>NZ_JAELTL010000093.1:0-10420 GCF_016428815.1 Serratia sp. ASV30
CCCCCCCCCCCCCCCCCCCCCCCCCCCCCCCCCCCCCCCCCCCCCCCCCCCCCCCCCCCCCCCCCCCCCCCCCCCCCCCCCCCCCCCCCCCCCCCCACGACCCCGCCCCCACCGAGAACTACACCCAGTTGGCATCGTCGGCAGCGTCAGATGTGTATAAGAGACAGCCAATAAAGAGTGCCTGGCCTTGAGGATCAGTAAACCCTGTCATCCCAGATGCTATAACCCGAAGTGCCCGCGCTCTTATGGCTCCAGCTAATGGACTTATACTTTACCTGCACCTTTTCAAACGGCATTTTGTCACCCTCATCGATGGAGTGGGGGTAGATACAGGTGATATCGACAAGGGTGGCCTCGGTCAATTTAACTTCGTAGTAAAGTTCTAACCAGATTACCTATAAATAACTGGGGTTGTCTATAAAAACGCATGCGCAGCAGTTTTTGTTATTCAAAATTAAAATGTCAGCCCCTTGTTCAATTATAAAAATGTATGTTATTGACGCTTTTATCTGTGCTTGATTGGCGTAGGTTACCATGCGAAAACAGACGTTGTTATTTACTTGACAGCGGCAGGGGATGCCTGAGCCGAATGGATCACAAATCCCGGTGGACAGAGGCTGCGAAAAAGCGACAATAAGCGGGTTAACTTAATCAAAGGACATGAAGTAATGCATACACTTGACGCTATTGAGCAACGCCGCGCGACCAAACAGTTCGATACCCAGCATGTGATGACGCTGGATGAGAAGAAAGCGCTGCTCAATATTGCCCTGCAAAACACCCCCAGTGCTTTCAACCTGCAACATTGGCGCCCGCTGCTGATCGAAGATCGTGCACAGCGTGAGCATATCCGCGAGGTGGCCTGGGGCCAGGCGCAGGTAACCGACGCCTCCATGCTGGTTGTACTGTGTGGCGATCTGTCCAGTTGGGAATCCCAGGTGAAAAACATCTGGCGTGAAGCGGCGGAACCGGTGCAACAGTTTATGCTGCCCGCTGTCGATCAATATTACCGTGGTAAGGCTCAGGTGCAGCGTGATGAAGTGATGCGCAGCAGCGGCTTGTTTGCTCAGACTTTGATGCTGGCAGCCAAGGCTCAAGGTTATGACTCTTGCCCAATGGACGGCTTTGATTTTGACGCCGTGGGCAAGATCATCAATAAGCCCGAGCACTACCAGATTGCGCTGATGGTGGCGATTGGCAAGGGCATCGGCCAACCTTATCCGCGCATTGGTAAACTGCCGGTTGATGAGATTGTGCAGATCGACCGTTTTTAATTGAATTGCCTCTCTCCCCGTTGGGAGAGAGGTTGCTGAACTAACCCATCCCCTGAATAATTTTCCCCAAACTTTCACGCTGCGCTCCACTGAGCGCTTGCGCAGCGCCGTGGCCCGCATTCTCAGCGATTAATTGATATAACCCCACCAACCAATCGTAGATATACAGCGCCGTGTTATTGATCGGTTCGACCGGTAACGCAGTCATGCGTAGATCGGCGCTCTGGCTGGGTTTGGTAAAGATCTTATGGCCGCGGTTAATGCGGCTTTCTGGCCGTTGCGCCTGCGGACGCAGCTGGAAGCCAAGCCAGGCGACAAAATCTCCCAGCACCGTCAAGGTACAGGCGATTTGCCGCTCGACGTGATTTTCCCTGCTGTGGCCCGCGTGTCCCGGTTCGGCCAGGGCATTCCCTAGGCGTTGCCAGATATCCAGCCGGAAACTGGCGGTGATCAACTCATCGGCCAGCGTGGTCAAGGTGGCCGTTTCAACCGCCAGCAGGTCGATTAACGCACGATTATCAGTCAGATTACGCAGTTGGGTGATCCATAGCTGTTGCACCTGCAAAACCACGTTGGCGCCAGACTCCAGCGGAGAGGCCGCTGTAGGTTGCTCGTCAAACAGATCTAACGCGATCGCCAAGGGATCGTCGTTATGCGGGCGATCTTGCTGTTGCTGGCAAAAGAGTGGCAGCAGGGCGTTGCGGTCAGGCAACAGGTGCTCCAGCAGTTCACCATGCAGCGTGGTGCGGTCTTGCAATGCTTTTACCGTGGCCTTGGCAAGGGGTGCTTTATTCTCGGTTTCTACATTGAGCCAGCGGCCAAGCAGGTTATGCCGTAAATCTTGCTCAAGCCGATCGAAACGTTGTTGCAGGCTATTATGACGGGCTGCGACATTCACCGAAGTGAGAAGATAGTCGGTCATTCGCCGGACTTCATCTTCATTCATCGCCAGCAGCGTTCCCCAAACCTCGCCGGGATGGCCAACGTAACGTTGTACGGCTTGGTCAAAATGGGCCGACGAACGCCGATCGTACGGGGTAAATGCCCAGATCAACTCGGGATGCCCACGGCTGCCTCCTTCCTGATGGTGTTGTACCCAATAATCCAGCGCCCGGCCGACCATGGTTGCTTCTTCACGGCAGGCCGCCGCATGGCAGACGATCAACGCTTGCATGGCCTGTTGGTCGCTATAGCGTTGTAGCAACGTGAGGCTCTTGGCCTGCTGCAGGCTCTCATCGTCTGCCCTATAGGCAGGCAGGTCCAGATAATCGGTCTGCGCAAAGCCGCTATGGGCCGGGGGGCTTTGTAATGGGATCAGCAATTCTGCGACCAATAACCTCAGCTCTGCCACGGGCATCGTTATCACGCCGTTATCGAGTTTGAGTTGAACCTTGTCATCGGTCTCTTCCAGGTTTGCTGGCGTAAGGATGCCATAGCTGGGCTGCTGATTTTCATCCGTCAGCAGGCTGAGCGGAGCCAGCACGCTTGCTGCGCCCTCCAGTTGTTCCAGCCGGTAAGCCAAGCGACGATAACAGGCGGTTAGTGCCGGTTCTTTCCCCCACAGCGGAGCAAACAACTGTGCCCGGTCATCAATGGACAGATAGGGAGCGATAGCCAAGGCGTTTGGCCAGTATTCGCTGTCCCAGCGCTGTTGTAACCGTGGGTCGTCTGTACGCAGGCTATCCCAGAGGGCAACAATATCATCGGCACCGATGCCCGGCAGAGCCTGAGGTTGGCAACGTTTTGTCAACGAGGTGAGGAGTTCTTCGACCTCTGTTTTTTCTATTGCCTGTTCCGTATGACTGCTACGCGCCAGCATGCACACTAACTCCACCGCCGTGAGCAACTGAAGCTGCACTGGATAATCAGGATCTTGTTGAGGTACGGCGTGGCTAAAGCGGATCGCTACCCCTACGGCGGAGTGCCCTGGGCGGATATGTGTCAGGTAATCCAGCGTTTTACCGGCGAAGGTGGTCGCCAGGCAGTCTGGCTCGGCCGTGGCCAGCGAGGCGATAAGATGATTTTTTGCCGCTTGCGATCGGCCATAAAAGCCCAGCGCCCCCGGTTGAGTGGCGGCAATCGCCAGCCGCTGAAGCCGAATGCGACATCGGCGCAGGTTAAGCATTAGGGTTGGCGCTTCTAGTGCAAAACGGGGCGTCTGCAGGCGGGCATTATCCGCCCAGACCAGCGCCTGAGCGATACCTTGATTTAATAACGGCCAGCGCTGGGTAAACGGGGAGATTGGGGGGATGGCTGACTTCATGCAAAAACGCTCCCGCTGTCGATCCAATAGTGGGTAGCCCCGGAGGCACTGTCGATCAGCGTATTCAATTTGAGTTGCAGATGTTCGGTGGGCACCGGGCTACCGTCTTCCAGTTCGGCGCTAGTGACGCTCCAGCGAGCGGGAGAGTCCGGCTGCGGAGCAATTTTAACCCGTAAC
This sequence comes from Serratia sp. ASV30, assembly GCF_016428815.1. NCBI lineage: Bacteria > Pseudomonadati > Pseudomonadota > Gammaproteobacteria > Enterobacterales > Yersiniaceae > Serratia > Serratia sp. ASV30. The sequence goes on from NZ_JAELTL010000093.1 coordinate 3,715, forward strand.
AGGTTATCGCCAGCCAGGTTACGCGCCAGCTGCGGATCGATAATCGTCAGGGTAAACAGCGGGGCGGCGGGCCAGTGCTCGTTATCTAACTGACGGAATCCCAGGCACAACGCACCGTTGAGGGCAAAGCTGACGTTGCTGTCCAAGCCGCCATCCGGGGTGTCCAGATCGAGATCGGCATAAAAAACCTGATTGGCGGGCAGGCGATTGTCCCCATCCAGGCGCCCCAGATAACGCACCGTTGAATAAGGGCGGAAATCGGCCGCTTTGAAGTAAACGCCTGGTAAGCGCAACTCCAGTGCTAACAGACACAGCATAGCACCGACCGCCGCAGTGGATTTGGGATTGTCGATCCGCCCTTGCTGGCTGAAAGGATACCAGCCGCTGGTGTGATAACCATCCAGCGAAACAATACGGTTGATCGGCACCGGCTGGAGCTGCCGGAACAGGGCCTGAATGCCGGGGAACCGGGAAGGGCGGCCAGTGAGCAGCAGCACGTCACAGTTGTGCAGGGCGATCACCTCGGTCAACAACCGCAGATTGCGGGTAAGTGCCATGCGTGATGCCAGGAATTCGGCGTGCAAGTGGTTCAGCCGCAGGATTAGCGGCGTCTGCAAAACGTCAAACAGTTCTGCCTCTGCCGGTAAACCGCGTTGTACCGCAGCATTGATATATTTCAAGACGTTATCGGTGGGCTTTTGCGTCAACAGTTCGCCCAGCACGGCGTCTATCTCGCTGCGAGTCTGCACCGGGGTGAAGCTTTCATAGCGCTCCAGGATCGCCTGAGCGAGCGGGATGAAAAGTTGCAGTGTCACTTGTTGCTGCAGCACTGGGCTCTCTTCCTGACCAAAAAGTTCTGCCATCAGGGCTGCCGGTTCTGCCACGCCGACGCGTTTGAATTCGGCCTGTAGGGCGGGTAATAGATACAGACGGATCACTTCCAGCAGAATGTCATCGCCCGCCACCTTGAACCCTTCACGGAATAACAGATGTGGCGTCACTTTGACGTTGTTGCCAGCCGTCTCTTCCAGACGGTACTGGGTGATTGCCAAATCGGTGGTGCCGCCGCCGATATCCACCGAGGCAATACGCAGCGTTTTCCCCGGTTCAGCGGAGTCTGGACGTGCCATGGCGCTAAAGAACGCCTCAGCCTGGCCCGCGAAGTTGACCTGGATTTCGTTATACAGATAGACCATCTGGCCACAGGTGGCCTCATCCCACTCCATCTGCACGGCGGGGACCGGCACCGAACTGGCTATGCCGCTCAAGTCTTCATCTGCCGAATGCCAACCCATACCTTGCCACACGAGCGCGATCGCTTCATGCATCCGCTGGCGGAAGATTTCACGTTCCGGTACCGGCATAGCGGAAGGCAGGGTCAGAATGATATTACGCAAACGGCGAGGTGCTGCCCCGTCCCGCAAAGACAGGCGCTGGGCCACGCTGTTGATCTGCATCAGCGCCTGGGCCAACAGCTCGCTCAGCATCAGGGCCATCAGCGAACTGCGGCTGTAGTTTGGGGTGAAAACCGGCAGGCGCTCTTCCGGTGGCAGGCTGGATAACGGCTGGCCTTGGTCATTGATCAACAGAGCCAATGGTGTCGCGATAGCAGGCGGTTCCTGCAGGCAATGCTCTGCCGTACGGTTGAAGCGCCAGCCTGGGGCGTAGCTCTCCTCATCCCACAGATAGCGCCGTGGGCTGGATAGGCCGGTAGATGCCGTATCGCCTTGCCGTTGCAGCGCCAAACGGCAGGCTTCATGGCCCACCCGAGTCAGGGAAGGCCACAAAAACGCATCGTCGCGGCCACTTTCAAACGAATAATTGGCCTTGCCAAAGTTGGCAGGGGCAAATTCCGTGCGGCTGGAAAACAGGCCTTGGTGCAGATAATGCGGTTCGCTGAGATCGCGCAGTTGCAGTTCATAGCTGTGTTTCAAGCCGTTGCGTTCCGCCGGGTGATCTTCTACCAGGATGCCGCAGGTATGAGAGTTGCCGACATCAAGTATCAAATCCACATTCACCGCGGCTTGCTGCACATCGCTGCCTAGGGTGATATTCGGCACGCTTAGTTGGCTGCCCAGCAGTTCCAGCAGGTTCAGGTAATGTGCCTGATATTCAAATTCGCGCAGCGAAGCGTTGATATTGCGTTCCGGGCGCTGCTCCAGGGCGATGGCCTGTTGGGTAAAGACCTCGCGTAGCCAGCCATCCACCCAGGTGGCATCCAGGAAATCCCCAAGATCCTGGCTATGGTGCGCCAGCGCAAAGCTCAACCCGGTGATGATGTCCTGCTGATTAGGAGCCAACTGTTGGTTTTCATGCCCTGCTGGATAGACTTGGGTATCAAATGCCAACGTGATGCGCAACGTGTGGCCTTGCCGATCCGGCTGATCCAACCGTCTGATTTGCATGCGTACCCAGTTGTCCGGCCCGCTGAGAAAACTGTTTGGCGGGTTGAAGCGCAAGAACGGCAGCGGTAACCAAACGCGATCTAGCAGCCGCAATGACTGCTCCAGAGGAAAGCTGAATTCCGGGCGCACCATTTCGGCCGGTTCGCCTGGGGCTACCGGCAGGAAATAGCGATCCTTGGCCTGATGATAGTTCAGCCGCAGCAGTGGGCCGTTGGCGGTCTGTCGGACAAATTTGCCAGGGCGCTCGGCATCCAATACCGGTGTAAGGGAGAAGTCCAGAAATTGGATCCCGCTGTTGGGTATCAGCGTAACGCGCTGCGGATATGCGATGGGGGTCGCCAACATTATTTACTCTCGCGCTTGATCGTCATAGGGAATACCGTTTCGTTGTTGCCATAGCGCCCGCTGCATTCTGCGGCTGCGCCAGCTTCACCTTGCTTACACACCAGCTCCGGCATTTGATAACGGGAACCGTCGCTGCAACGGGCCTTGGTACGGCTGTTGATCACCAGATTACCGGATTGCATCAGACCGGCGTTGACCTCAACCCGGCAGGTGACTTTGTCACCCTGAACGATCCTGGCGGTGCCCTTGCCACGGTTAAACTGATACAGCAGGCTCGGCGGTTTGCCAGTCAGCGGATCCTTGATCGCCAAGGTGACGCGCCATTTACCGTTGAGGAAGGTGGTAGAACCGGCTTTTACCGCTTCAGCGGGTAACGTCAGCGCCAGTTTATCGACCACTGCCGGTGTGATGACCGGCGGGGGCAGCACCTCCGCATAGCCTAATGGCAACTGTAGAGCGGCGGGAGTAATAACCGGCTTGGGTTGTATCTTGGCTGGCTCCGCCATTTTTATTGCTGGCTGTGGGGTTGGCTTAGGGAGTAACAGCCAGATCGCGGCGGCCAGAATGAAAGCAGCAGGCAGTAGCAACAGCCACCAGGCGTGGTGAGGCTTGTCATCCGCCACGGGGGACAGAGGTGCGGGCTGTTGCGGTTCAGCAATGGGCTCGGCAATGGGTTCAATAGTCGGTGGGGCGATGGGGGGCGCGGGGCGATCTTTCGGGCGTAGGCAATCCAAAGGCGCGTTGCGGATCTTGCCATCGGCTTTCACGCACCCCCAGAAGGTAATCACCGGTTTGCCATCTACCAGGAAAACGGCGTTCTGATCCGGGAACTGCATGGCCTTGCTAAGCAAGGTCGCAAACATTTGCAGGTTGGCTTTACCACTGTGGTGAGCGCGTAGACTGATGGCTTCTGCGGTGGTCTGGAAATGCTCCAACAGCGGCAAGGCGGCTGCCCGTGCATCGTCATCGGCCGCTTGCCAGGAGATCGCCCGTCCAGCGATTGGCGCATACCAGTCAATGCGGTTGCCTTGTGCGTTGGGGATCGGGATCGCCAGGCAATTCGCGACGGCTGGCTGTTGCTGGAGGCGCAACGCCTCACGTAACTGCGACGCCAACGCATAGACAGGTTGCCCATTTTCGCCCAATGTAAGAACGTCATCTAGATTGCCACTGCGTAAAAAGGGTTTTGCCACACCGGATGCCTTGCTTTTAAGCTAAATGTCTAGTTTAAGTGGCTATAGCCTGATCAAACGTCTGAAAACAGGGGCAAAGTGGCATCTGTTTTGTGCATCGGATTGCCAGCGGTAGCGAACGATATTATCCTGCAACTTGCTGTTTTGCTTTTCCGAGAAAGACCCTGAGTTTAATTGGAGTGGATGTAGCGATGAAAACGCCAGAGATACCTGCGAATGAAGTACAGCGATTGAAGGCTCTGCGTTCCCTGCATCTGTTGGACACTCTGCCAGAAGAACGCTTCGATCGGGTGACACGCATGGCCCGCCGGTTGTTCGGTGTACCCATTGCCTTGGTGAGTCTGGTCGACGAAAACCGCCAATGGTTCAAGTCCAACTGTGGGCTGGGGGCCGCTACGGAAACGCCAAGAGATATCTCGTTGTGTGGTCACGCCATCCTGGGTAACGATATTTTGTTCATTCCCGATACGCTGCAGGACGATCGCTTTGCGGATAATCCGCTGGTCAAAGACTCACCACACATCCGTTTCTACGCCGGTTGTCCATTGAGCTACTCTGGCGATCTAAAAATGGGCACTCTGTGCCTGATTGATGACAAACCCCGGCAGTTTGATGCCGAAGATGCGGTGGCGCTACGCGATCTGGCCTCGATGGTGGAGGATGAGCTACGTGCCTTTCAGGCATCAACCTCTGACGAACTGACGCAAATATCCAATCGCCGTGGCTTTATCTCCCTGGCAGGTCATATGCTGCATCATTGTCAGATGAAAGGGGTTAAGGCCAGCCTGATATTTATCGACCTCGACAAATTCAAGTTGATTAACGACACCTACGGTCATGGGGAAGGTGACCGGGCGTTAATCTACTTTTCCGAGCTGATGAAACGGGTGTTTGGCTATTTTGACGTGATAGCCCGTTTAGGCGGTGACGAGTTTGTCGCGCTGATGGGCAGCCGAACCAAAAGCGAAGCCGAACAGGGGATTTTAGCCTTGCAACGCTACGTGGATGAACATAATGCTTCACAGATCACCCCTTACCAACTGGCGTTCTCCTATGGCATCGTCGAGTTTGATCCCTCTGCGCCCCATAGCCTGGAAACCTTGCTGGCAGAGGGAGACTCCATCATGTACCGGATCAAGAAATCCAAGTTCATGCAGGGGTAATCGGCAAGTTATTCGCCCCACCAGACTCAAGTACGGACCGGGGACATGGTGAACACATTTCTTGCGGGGCGAAAAGCCCAGACTCGGTACGTAATGAAATGGCAGATCCCCCATCTCACGGCCTCAAAAGTACTCATACCTATGTTGTGAGTGTTAACCAAGTGTTCCTGATGCTCAGCCCTGTACAACTCACAGCGTAGGGGCGCAGCATGCTGCGCCGTTTAAGTTCGCTTTAAAGGTAAACTAAACCGCTTGCCTAAAGATCTCTGAAAGAGAATGATCCGCTTTGCCTAGATACTTACAATTTCTCCTTCAAGTTGCTCCGGTGGTATCTTTACGTACAAGACCCAAATGGAGCGGCACAATGGCTGGTCAAGATAAAAGTAAGATTCCCGACTGGAAAGCTCTCGAACAACTTGTTGCCATGATACAAAGGCAACTTTCTCCCGATGCTGTAGTGCAACACAATGTGATGCTTGATGGTATCCATAGCGAAACCAAAAGACAGGTAGATGTTCTGGTGGAGCAGTCCATTGGTCAGTACAAGATGCGTATTGTCATTGATTGTAAGGACTACGCTAATCCGGTGGATATCAAAGGTGTTGAAGAATTTCACGGGTTAGTACAGGACGTATGTGCGCATCAGGGGGTTTTGGTTTGTCCCACTGGTTTTACTAAATCAGCTTTGCGACGTGCTCAGAAATTACAGATTGCGCTTTACCGGCCAGTATCTACAGGCGACCATAAATGGCGGGCGGAAGTCACTGCTCCTGTATTGTGTGATTTCAGAAATAGCTTCATGAGTTTTGGGATTAGATACTCTACACCTAAACCGCTGCTAATTCCCAATGAGTTTTATAAGTTGCAAGTCTACAGCCCCGAAAACGAGCGATTGGGTACGGCGTTAGGGATTGCTCAGGCTCGATGGGATAATGGTGCTTTACCGAGTGAACCGGGGGAGCATGAAGAGTTGCTGATATTTGAGGGGGCTAAAACTCAAATTGATAATGGATACGGTGACAAGGTAGAAGTTACTTTAACTCTTCGACTTCTTGTAAAACAAAATTTATATCTCGGCCATCTACCCATTGAAGATATAAACGGCTTACAAGATGAGCATACCGGACACATTGTTACTAATGCTTTCACATTGGGTGGGCTTAACCCTGATGAGGTTGAACGAGACTGGCAACGGGTCGAAGATATGAGCGCTATTGAATTTGAACCCCTTCTGAAAGTGGTTGGCTATAACCGTTACGGGATTGGATCCTGATTAGCAGCGGTCTTGATTCTAATAATATAGGAGCAGCTAAATGCAGAGCGAAATAATCACGCAGAAAAATGGAAAAGGTATCTTTGATCGCAAGGCTTGGTTAGCTGAGTCCAAAAAGCTGTATTTATCAGCAAAGCTTTTGAGAAGTGAAGGCGACCGAAATAAAAGCTTATTTCAGGCCGCAAGTAAGAAGAATCCCATTTCGCATGAATATTTCTTTTATTTAACTCAGCCACATACCTATCATCATCAACTTTACCAATCGGGTATCTGTCTCTTATACACATCTCCGAGCCCACGAGACAGGAGGTATCATCTCGTATGCCG
>NZ_JAELTL010000094.1:0-10013 GCF_016428815.1 Serratia sp. ASV30
GAGATGATACCTCCTGTCTCGTGGGCTCGGAGATGTGTATAAGAGACAGGTGCAGAGGTGGCGTTGAATTAAACCCCAATTCGATCGCGCAGGGTGTAGTAGGCAGCGCCTATGGCGGTGAAGGGGATTTGCAGGTTACGGCCACCAAAGAACGGCAGATGTGGCAGTTTGGCAAAGGCGTCAAAACGCTCTGCATCGCCACGCATCAGCTCTGCTATCAGCTTGCCTGCCAGATGAGTACAGGTCACGCCGTGCCCGCTGTAGCCTTGCATGTAGTAGACATTGTTTTCCAACCGGCCAAACTGCGGCATGCGCGATAGCGTCAGCAAGAAATTACCTGTCCAGCGGTAATCAATGCGTACGCCTTTCAACTGCGGGAAGGTTTTCAGCAGCTTAGGGCGGATCAGGTTATCGATATCATCCGGATCGCGGGCGCCATAGACCACGCCACCGCCGTACAGCAGCCGGTTATCGCCGGTTAAACGGTAATAATCCAGCAGGTAATTGCAATCTTCCACGCAATAGTTTTGTGGGATCAGTGAGGCTGCCACTTCTGGAGCCAAGGGCTCGGTGGTGACCACTTGAGTCCCGCACGGCATACTGCGTTTGGCCAGCCTTGGCTCCAGTTTATCGCCCAGATAGGCATTCCCGGCTACGATCACGTAACGAGCGGTGACTTGGCCGTTGGCGGTGCTGACCAACGCTGGCTCTCCGTGACGGATATTGGTGACTGCGGACTGTTCGAAGATCCGTCCTCCTTGCAGGCGAATGGCCTCGGCCTCGCCCAACGCCAGGTTGAGTGGATGGATATGGCCGCCGCTGTGATCGAGTAACGCGCCAACATAGCGATCGCTGCTGACCTCCTGGCGGATACGATCGGCATCCAGCAGTTCAAGTTGCGTATTGCCGTAACGCTCCCAGTGCTGCTTTTGTTCGATCAGCGCGTGGTATTGCTTATTGTTCAGCGCGGCGAAGATCCCGCCGGGGCGATAGTCACAGTCAATGGCATAGCGCTTGATGCGGCTGCGGATAATCTCTGCGCCTTCAAACATCATGCTACCAAGCAGCTTGGCGCTTTCTGCACCGTAACGGCTTTCGATCACGTCGATGTCGCGGCTGTAGGAGTTGACCAGTTGGCCACCGTTGCGGCCGCTGGCACCAAAACCGATGCGGGCAGACTCCAGCACTACCACGTTATAACCGGCTTCAACCAGAAACAGCGCCGATGACAGGCCGGTATAGCCGCCCCCAACGATACAGACGTCACAGTCGATCGATTCATTCAACTGCGGATAAGGCTGATGGTCATTGGCCGTTGCCGCATAGTAGCTTTTTACGTGTTCAGTCATCATCAAATCCTTATTCCAGTGAAATCCAGGTGGTTTTCAGTTCGGTAAATTTATCCAGCGCATGCAGCGACTTATCACGACCGTTACCGCTTTGCTTGTAGCCGCCGAACGGCACAGTCATATCGCCATCGTTATAGTTGTTGACGAACACGGTGCCTGCTTTCAACTGGCGGGCCATGCGGTGTGCCCGTGACAAATCGCGGGTCCAGACGGCAGCGCCAAGCCCGTATTCGCTGTCGTTGGCCAATGTGAGTGCCTGTTGCTCACCGTTGAAGGTCGTGACGGCCAAGACAGGGCCAAAAATCTCGTCCCGTGCGACGTGCATCGCGTTATCCACCTGGGTGAGAATGGTGGGGCCGAGATAGCCGTGATGATCGCTTTGCGCATGGGCACGTCCATCAAGGAACAGCGAGGCTCCCTGGCTCAAACCCTGTTCGATATAGCTGGTGACTTTTTCACAGTGTTGTTGGTCGATCAGCGTACCCATGAGCGTTTGCGGATCGAGCGGGTTGCCCGGTGCGAAGACCGCTGCATGGCGTTGCAATGCCTGTAAAAAGGCCTGCTGAATACTTTCCTCTACCAGCAGCCGCGTACCGGCAATGCACACCTGGCCCTGGTTATAGAAGATCCCGGCCGCCGCTCCCTGCGCCGCCTTATCCAGGTCCGGGCAGTCGGCGAAGATAATGTTGGCACTCTTGCCACCGGCCTCCAGCCACACGCGTTTCATGTTGGATTCACCGGCGTACTTCATCAACTGCTTGGCTACCTGGGTAGAGCCGGTAAAGGCGAGAGCATCCACGTCGTTATGCAGTGCCAACGCCTTGCCCGCATCGTGGCCGAAACCAGGAATAATGTTCAGGACGCCATCCGGTAATCCTGCCTGCTGTGCCAAAGCGCCAAGATAAACCGCCGTAAGCGGTGATTTTTCCGAGGGTTTCAGCACTATGCTGTTCCCGGCCGCCAGCGCCGGGCCTAACTTCCAGCAGGCTAACAGCAGCGGAAAGTTCCACGGCACGATGGCACCCACCACGCCGATTGGCTCCCGCTGGATCAGGGCGAGCGCATCATGGCCGGTTGGGGCAATTTCGCCATACACCTTGTCGATGGCTTCGGCATACCAGCGGATACAGCGGATCGCCCCTGGAATATCATCGCGCAGGCTATGGCGGATGGGTTTGCCGGTATCTAACGTTTCCAACAACGCTAATTGCTCGCTGTGCTCTTCCATCAGGTTAGCGAATTTGAACAATGTTGCCTTGCGTTTGGCAGGGGAGGCTTGCGACCAGTCGCCGCGTTCAAACACCTCGCGCGCCGCCTTGACGGCCAAATCGATATCAATGTGGCTGCCACGGGCCATTTGTACCAGTTCACGAACCCCGGCAGGATCCTGAACGCTAAAGGTTTCCCCTTCGGCTGCCGGGAGGTAGCGGCCATTGATAAACAACCGGTTTTCAATCTTCAGGGCTTGTGCCCGTTGTTGCCAATATTCCAGGTGGTGGAAGTCCATACCTTGCTCCGTTAATCAGAATGTCGTCGGCGTATGTGCGCTGATAATTCGGCAAATGCGCGCCGAGGTGTTGCTGAAACTATGGGGGATCGCGGTGTTGATGGCGTAGCTCTGGCCTGCCCGTAGGTGAAAGCTTTGCCCATTGACCTGCAGCATCACTTCGCCTTCCAGCAGGGTGCCAATCTCTTCCCCCTGATGTTTGAGCCGTTCACCGGTGGTGGTGCCCGGATCGTAGGTTTCGATCATCATTGCCAGGGTGCGGTTAGGGTCACCGTTATGGATCAGCTTCATCGAAACTCCCTGGCTGCCGATTTCGATCAGATGGTCATGGTCGATCACGATCTGCGGCTCATGTGGCTGTTCCGGTTCGGTAAAGAAAGCCGATAGCGACAGCCCATACACTGTCAGCAGCTTTTGCAGCGTACTGATGGCCGGGCTGACCTTGTCCTGTTCAATGGTACTGATGGCGCTGTGCGTCAAGCCAGACAGTTCGGCTACCCGGCGCTGTGATAGCCCTAACTGCTGGCGGATCTGCGATAAGCGTTTCCCCGGTGCCAAGCTGACGTCGCTCATAGGCGTTTTTCCTTTTGGTAGTGCTGGCAGGCGTTAATGAATCCCTCAAACAGCAGGCGAGACAGGGCATATTCATCGCTGTTCCATTCAGGATGCCACTGCACCCCTAAGGCAAAGGGCTGATCGCGAATGCTGAGGGCTTCTACCAGGCCGTCGGCGGCATAGGCTTCAACACGCACGCTTGGGCCAAGGGTTTTGGCTCCTTGGCCGTGCAGGGAATTCACCCAGAATCGGTGGCAATCCGGCAGCAGCTGCGCCAGCAATCCTCCGTCTTGCACGGTGACTTCATGAGCAGGGGCATATTGCTGTTCCAGCGGCAGATCGTGATCTTCACGGTGCTCGAGCAGCTCGGGTTGTTCATATAAACGACGGTGTAGCGTACCTTGAGTCGCGACCACCAGCTCTTGCATACCGCGGCAAATGGCGAAAAGGGGGATGCGCCTGCTCAGTGCCTGGCCGATCAGCGCCAGGCTCAATTCATCGCGCCCAGGATCGGCGTCAGGCTCATCGCCGTTTTCACCATAAAGGTGCGGCTGCACATTACTGGGGCTGCCCGGCAGCAGGATGCCGTCGAGATGGGGCAGCAACTCTGCCAGCATTTCCGGCTCTGCCAGCGCGTGCGGCAGGGCGATCGGTAATCCTCCGGCAGCTAACACCGCATTTAGGTACTTTTCTTGCAAGGTCTGGGTGAGGTGCTGGTTTAACCTATACCTGCACATCACGACGCCGACGATTGGTCTGTTAAATATATTGCCCATGCTATCCCCTACAGGTTGTTCGAAATTATGACCGACAAGCCGTTTAATCGCCTTTTTTGTTCAATATTCACTAAATCTAGCAGTCGAATGGCCAATATTCAAACCAAAATTAACACTTGCAAAACATTTTTGTTGCATCTATGTTTCATTGGTGGACATTATATTGAGCAAGATGATCAAAACATCGAAGCCAGTAAGTGTGAGAACCACAGACCAAACACAACGGCGGGTGAAACATGCAAACCAACATCGTAGAAGTCGAAAACTTTGTGCAACACAATGAAGAAAGGCGAAGTAGCACGTTCCAGCGCGAAGTGAAGAAGTATCTGGAACGTTATCCGTTAACCCAGCATATCGACGTATTGCTGACCGATCTCAACGGCAGCTTCCGCGGCAAGCGCATCCCGGTAAGCGGGCTGGGTAAACTGGAGAAGGGCTGTTACTTCCCAGCCTCGGTGTTCGCGATGGATATTCTTGGCAACGTGGTGGAAGAGGCGGGTTTGGGGCAGGAAATGGGTGAGCCGGACCATATTTGTGTGCCGGTAGCCGGAACCCTGACGCCATCGGCGGCCGATCCGCAATATCTGGGCCAGGTACTGCTCACCATGCTGGATGAAGATGGTACTCCCTTTGACGTTGAACCGCGCAATGTGCTGAACCGAGTGTGGCAGCGTTTGCGTCAGCGCGGGTTATTCCCCGTAGTAGCGGTAGAGTTGGAGTTCTATCTCATCGATCGCCAGCGCGATCCGGAAGGGTATCTACAGCCCCCATGTGCCCCCGGCACCCAGGAGCGTAACACCCAGAGCCAGGTCTATTCGGTAGACAACCTCAACCACTTTGCCGACGTGCTGAGCGAAATCGACGAACTGGCCCGCTTGCAAGGGCTGCCGGCCGACGGTGCGGTAGCGGAAGCGTCACCGGGCCAGTTTGAGGTTAACTTGCATCACACCAATGATGTGTTGCAGGCCTGTGACCATGCCCTGGCGTTAAAGCGGCTGATACGCATGGTGGCAGAGAAGCACCATATGCATGCAACCTTTATGGCCAAGCCTTACGAGGAACATGCGGGCAGCGGTATGCATGTGCATATCAGCATGCTGGACAAGCAAGGTAACAACGTCTTTGCCGATGCGGATGGTGAAGACTCCACGCTGTTGAAGCAGGCGCTGGCTGGCATGATCGCCTTGATGCCTGCCTCTATGGCGCTGCTGGCACCCAACGTCAACGCTTACCGCCGCTTCCAGGCGGGGATGTATGTTCCCACCCAGGCATCCTGGGGCCATAACAACCGCACCGTAGCGCTACGTATTCCCTGTGGCGATCGCGACAACCACCGCGTGGAGTATCGCGTGGCGGGGGCCGATGCCAACCCATATCTGGTGATGGCAACCATTCTGGCCGGGATTGTCTACGGCCTCGACACTCAGTTACCGCTGCTTGAGCCAGTCACCGGCAACGGGCTGGAGCAAGAGGGGCTACCGTTCCCGATCCGCCAGAGTGATGCGCTGTATGAGTTCGAACACCAGCCGGTGCTCAATGCGCTGCTGGGCGAACGTTTCAGCCACGTCTATCTGGCCTGTAAGACCGATGAGCTGGGGCAGTTTGAGCGGCTGATCACCGAAACCGAAATCGAGTGGATGCTGAAAAACGCCTGACGTCCTCAGCCCGATCCTACCGCGCGCCGGCGCATTCCCGCGGGCTACCTGTGGCCTGGCGAAGCCGTGCGCGACGGTGATGACTTCTTCCAACTTGGCGTACAGGACGCCGGTGAGGAATAACCCAATGACGATAAGTGCCATCGACGATAATGGCGCGGGCAAACCGCAACTGCGCAAGACATTGAAACTGTGGCAAGTGGTGATGATGGGCCTGGCCTATCTGACGCCAATGACGGTGTTTGACACCTTCGGTATCGTTTCTGGCGTGACGGACGGGCACGTTCCGGCGTCTTACCTGTTGGCATTGGCCGGGGTGCTGTTTACCGCCATCAGCTATGGCAAGCTGGTGCGCCAGTTCCCGACCTCGGGCTCGGCTTACACTTACGCGCAAAAGGCTATCAACCCGCACGTGGGTTTCCTGGTTGGCTGGTCATCGCTGCTGGATTACCTGTTTTTGCCGATGATCAATACATTATTGGCCAAAATCTATCTTACGGCGCTGTTCCCAGAGGTCCCACCCTGGATCTGGGTGGTCGGCTTTGTGATCCTGATCACCGCCATCAACCTGAAAAGCGTCAGCCTGGTGGCAAACTTCAACACCCTGTTTGTTGTGGCGCAGGTAGCGATTATTGTGGTGTTTATCTTCCTGGTGGTACGGGGGTTGCACAATGGCGAAGGGGTTGGCCAGGTGTGGAGTCTGCAACCTTTTATCAGTGAAAACGCTCATCTATTGCCTATCATTACTGGCGCCACCATCCTGTGCTTTTCGTTTCTGGGTTTTGACGCCGTCACTACGCTGTGTGAAGAAACGCCTGATGCCGCCCGTGTGATCCCACGCGCTATCTTCCTTACCGCACTCTATGGTGGTGTGATCTTTATCGCCGTATCGTTCTTTATTCAGCTGTTTTTCCCAACACTTGAGCGTTTCAAACAGCCAGATGCGGCACTGCCGGAAATCGCGCTGTATGTGGGCGGCAAGCTGTTCCAGTCCATCTTCCTGTGCGTCACCTTTATCAACACCCTGGCTTCTGGCCTGGCTTCCCATGCCAGCGTGTCCAGGCTGCTGTATGTGATGGGGCGCGACAATGTGTTCCCGGAAAAATTCTTTGGTTACGTGCATCCTAAATGGCGCACTCCAGCGCTTAACGTGCTGCTGGTTGGTTTGGTGGCGTTATCGGCATTATCCTTCGATTTGGTGACGGCGACCGCCCTGATCAACTTTGGCGCGCTGGTGGCCTTTACCTTCGTCAACCTTTCGGTGATCAGTCACTTCTATATTCGTCAAGGGCGCAACAAGAGCTGGAAAGACCGCTTCCATTACCTGATTTTGCCGCTGGTGGGAGCGCTGACGGTAGGGATCTTGTGGCTGAACCTGGAAAAAAGTTCCTTGACCATGGGGCTGTTGTGGGCGGCGCTCGGGTTTGGCTATCTTGCCTATCTTACCCGTCGTTTCCGCCAGCCTCCTCCGCAGTTGGAGCGCCAGCCTCAGCAGTAAAGGTATGGGCGCAGCGTTGCGCCCTTTCTTTTTCCCCAGTAGGGCAGTAGAGTAAAAAACCGCGCAAAAATAACCAATTGGATCCTACGCTAATGCCTCCGTTGTCTACTTCCCATAAAGCCACCTTGCTCGGCCTGCTGGCCATTGTGTTATGGAGCAGCGTGGTTGGCCTGATCCGCAGCGTCAGTGAAGGGCTGGGGCCGGTCGGCGGGGCGGCGATGATCTATAGTGTGGGCACGCTGTTTCTGCTGGTGGTGATGGGCATTCCCAAGCTGCGCGAGTTCCGCCGTTCCTATCTGATCCTCGGCAGCCTGCTGTTTGTGCTGTATGAGATTTGCCTCTCGCTGTCGTTGGGCTTTGCCAGCAACCGCACACAGGCTATTGAGTTGGGGATGATCAACTATCTTTGGCCCTGCTTTACCGTGTTGATGGCCATCCTGTTCAATGGACAAAAGGCCAAATGGTGGGTGGTGCCTGGTTTGTTGCTTTCCCTGTTCGGGATTGGCTGGATCATGAGTGGCAGCGGCGGTTGGTCACCGGCGCAAATGCTGGCCAACGTGCGCAGCAATCCGTTGAGTTACGGGCTGGCATTCAGTGGTGCGGTGATTTGGGCCATCTATTGCAACGTGACCAAGAGGATCGCCCAGGGCAAAAACGCGGTGGTGCTGTTTATCTCCCTGACCGCGCTGGCGCTGTGGCTGATTTATCCTTTCAGTAATGAAAGCGGCATGAACTTTAGCCTGCCGGTTGTGGTGGCGTTGCTGTGCGTGGGGACGGCGATGGGGGCTGGCTATGCAGCTTGGAACGTCGGGATCCTGCATGGCAATATGACGCTGCTGGCGACCGTATCTTACTTTACCCCGGTGTTGTCATCGGTATTTGCCGCCGTGGTACTCAGCACCGCGCTGACCCTCAACTTCTGGCAGGGGGTGATGATGGTAACGCTAGGATCGCTGATTTGCTGGTGGGCGACTCGCGGCAACTGAGGCCTGTTTTTTACCTGCGCAGGCGGCAGAATAATGAATTTCGAGCTAATCTCAAGGTAAGTGTTCTGCCAGAAGGAACGGGGAAATGAGAAAAGATATTCAATTTATTCAGCAACCAGCGCTTAATGGCCACAGTTTCAGCACCGGCGATATCGTCCGACTGACCACCGCTAACCTGCCGCATGAATACCAGTTGGATGTGATGATCCTGCGCCGTGACGACAAGCTGATCCATGGCTCGGTAGTCGTGGCCTCGCCGAAAATCGATATCCCGGTCAGCCAATGGGAAATTGCCACGGGTGATGAGGTGGTGTTCCGGCAAGAGAACATTGCCAAAGCTGTGCCCGGAGCTCGCTGAAAAAACCAACTGGTTAGCCATATAATGGGGCGTATGCTGCCCCTGCCTGCCACTAAGCCGACATAAGCGTCGGCTTTTTTACGCGATTTTTAACCCCTGGTTAAAAGTTGGTGTTGAACATAAAGACACCAAAAATCGTCGTTTGAAATTTATCGATATGATGAAAATCACATCAAAAATGTTTTGCACTGCAATTTATTTTAAAAAATGAGAACGCAATCGATTACGTAATAGTAAAATGCCTAACTAGATCACAGATTATTACAGCGAGAGCTTTCTATAATGCGCACGGCAACCGGCAATAGGTAACCGTTTGTTTACAGCAGGCGTCGCCAGACTCATATCATTCTAACGGGCAGGGAATTGGCCCACTCAGCATGTGGTAATAAAATGAAGAAAATAGCTCTCGCAGCAGGTGTGCTTCTCTCCGCGTCTTTCAGCCCCGCTTCCATGGCGGCAGAAAGCAAAGACAGCCAGTATCTTTCAGACTGGTGGCATCAGAGTGTCAACGTAGTAGGCAGCTACCATACCCGCTTCGGGCCGCAGCTGAACAATGACGTGTATCTGGAGTATGAAGCCTTTGCCAAGAAAGACTGGCTGGATTTCTATGGCTACGTGGACGTGCCAAAGTTCTTCGGCACCGGTAACACGCCAAACCGTGGTATCTGGGATAAAGGCTCACCGCTGTTTATGGAGATCGAGCCACGCTTCTCCATCGACAAACTGACCGGCACCAACCTGGGCTTTGGGCCGTTCAAAGAGTGGTATTTTGCCAACAACTACATTTACGACATGGGGCGTAACAACGCCTCCCGTCAAAGCACCTGGTATATGGGGCTAGGCACCGATATCGATACCGGTCTGCCGATGAGCCTGTCGATGAACATTTATGCCAAATACCAATGGCAGAACTATGGTGCATCCAACGAGAACAGCTGGGACGGCTATCGCTTCAAGGTGAAATACTTTGTGCCGTTGACCGAAATGTGGGGTGGCAACCTGAGCTATATCGGTTTCACCAACTTTGACTTTGACTCCGATCTGGGCAGCGACAACTTCGTAGTGGATGGCCGCCAGGCGCGTACCAGCAACTCTATCGCCTCCAGCCACATTTTAGCGCTGAACTACGATCACTGGCATTACTCCTTCGTGGCACGTTACTTCCATAACGGTGGTCAATGGAATGATGGGGTGGATATCGGTACGCCGCAGGGGCCAATCAAGTCTACCGGCTGGGGCTGTCTCTTATACACATCTGACACTGCCGACGATGCCAACTAAAAAGGGGGGGGGGGGGGGGGGGGGGGGGGGGGGGGGGGGGGGGGGGGG
>NZ_JAELTL010000095.1:0-9864 GCF_016428815.1 Serratia sp. ASV30
CCCCCCCCCCCCCCCCCCCCCCCCCCCCCCCCCCCCCCCCCCCCCCCCCCCCCCCCCCCCCCCCCCCCCCCCCCCCCCCCCCCCCCCCCCCCCCCCCCCCCTTTTAGTTGGCATCGTCGGCAGCGTCAGATGTGTATAAGAGACAGATCTTCCTTTGAGCAGATAGGCAATAACTATCAGTATTGCCGTGATCTTGATTTGACGCGTTTTGATGCCGTTATTTCGACAAAGACGCCGACCTTTGCTGTCAATCACCCTAACCATGTGATGTATTTAGTGCATACGGTTCGCGTATTTGACGACATGTTCAGTGAGTCATTCCCGGGTAATGATCCTGTTCGGATGGCTGAGCGAGCGATTTTGCATCAATGGGATTTTGAGGCGATTTCGAAGGCTAAAGCTAAATTTACCATTGGTCACGAGGTTTCTAATCGTCTATATCGTTGGCGTGGTATTCATTCAGAGGTCATTCACCCTCCGTTAGGTGTCAATGGTTTCAGACAAGGACAAACCGGCAACTACTTTTTCCTTCCAGGGCGGCTTCACCCTTGGAAGCGGGTTGATTTGGCTATTAAGGCTGTAAAAGCTTCGAAGTTGCCTATGCGCCTGGTTATTTCAGGGATTGGTGAAGCGGAAAGTGATCTTAAGGCGTTGGCTGCTGGTGATAACAGAATTGAGTTCGTTGGCAGGCTAAGCGATGACGAGTTGTTAGCTTACTATGCTGATTCTCTAGCCGTTGCTTTTGTGCCAAAGAAAGAAGATTACGGCTATGTCACACTGGAAGGATTCGCCAGTGGTAAGCCGGTAATCACTTGCTCTGACTCTGGTGAACCGACTTATTTCGTCAAGCATAAAGAAACCGGGCTAATTTGTGAGCCCACCGCTGAGAGCCTGCGTGATGGATTTGAATGGTTATTCAATAACACATCACAAGCGGCCGCAATGGGGCTGCAGGGATACGATGTAATTCAAGGCATGTCTTGGGCTACCGTTGGTAAACAGCTAATTTCTGCGGCAATGGCTCCTGATGTAGCCCTGAAGCAAGAAGCTGCGAACGTACTCATCACGGATATGCAGCCTATTGACCCGCCTATTGGGGGAGGGCGTTTGCGTCTGCTCGGTCTCTACCATAATTTGGGAACGGATATTAAGGCCACCTATGTTGGTTCATACGACTGGCCAGGCGAAAAGTATCGTAAGCACCAACTCAGCCCGGGTCTGGAAGAAATTAATGTCCCCCTGAGTGATGAGCACCACCTGGCTGCGCAACAATGGGCGACCCAAGCGGGGGGCAAAACGGTAATTGATGTCGTTTTCAGTCAACAAGGGCATTTGTCGCCGAATTATTTAAATGAAGTCATTGAGAATATTAAACAGGCAGATGTAGTCGTATTCTCTCATCCGTGGGTCTATCCATTAATTGAGCCCAACTTGTTGCAAGGAAAAGTGGTGGTCTATGACTCTCAAAATGTTGAGGGTTATCTACGGGCACAACTCTTTGATGAGAGTAATGAGGCTGAGTTAGCCGCTATACGACAGGTTATTAGTGATGAATATCAACTTGGGCTACGTGCTGATGTGATACTGGCATGCTCTCAAGAGGATTTGTTGCGATTTAACCGGGTTTATGAATTCTCGCCAGAAAAAATGCGGGTTGTCCCCAATGGGGTCATGGCGTTTAAAAATGATGTTCCCGGTGAGGCTGAAAGAGTCAAAGCCAAAAAAGCACTTGGTTTTACCAGTGATGATAAAATTGCCATTTTTATCGGCAGTGCTTACGGTCCAAATGTCGAGGCTGCCCACTTTATTATGGGGTCGCTTGCTGCAGTTGTTCCTGATGTCACCTTTGTTATCGCCGGTGGGGTCGGAGCGGCAGTTGAAAAAGTGAGTCACGGTAATGTGCGTGTGACTGGCATGTTGAGTGAAGAAGATAAGGCGTTATGGCTATCTGCGGCAGATATGGCTGTGAACCCGATGTTTTCTGGCTCCGGCACCAATATCAAGATGTTTGACTTTATGTCAATGGCAATGCCGACAGTAACCACCCAAATTGGTGCACGTGGCATTGATACTGGTGGACTCAATGCCATGTTGGTCGTTGAACCAACAGAACAGGCGTTCGCTACGGCCATTCGTTCTCTCTTTGATGCTGAAACCAGTAAGGCTATCGGTGCTGCGGCACGTGTTTGCGTTGAAAACAGTTACGCCTGGGAGCGCATCTCTGATGTCGTAGGCAAAATGTTTTCCTCTAGGGCTCAGTTAGCAAACCAGCCACAACCGCATTTCTCTGTGGTGATCCCGAGCTATGAAAGACCCGATCAGCTCCATGAATTAGTCGGTTATCTGCAAAAGCAGATAGAACGTGATTTTGAAGTCATTATTATCGATCAAAGTGAGAAACCGTGGTCAGAGCGCGAACGTGATTTTGGTTTCCCACTATGCTATTACCACTCACCAGTCAAAGGTGCGGTACGAGCGAGGAATACGGGGGCCATGTTAGCCCAAGGGAAGGTCATTGCCTTCACCGATGATGACTGTCGCCCTGGCCCCAATTGGTTAGCCAATGCACGGAAGTATTTTGAGTTAGAAGGTGTTGTAGGAATCGAAGGCATGATCACCTCAGATCATTTGGGTGATGATAATTGGCGTCCAGTAACCAATGTTGGTTTTGAAAATATTGGCTTCATGACGGCAAATCTGCTGGTAAGAAGTTCCGTATTCAATTATTTGGGAGGGTTTGATTTGCAATTTGACCACCCACATTTTCGTGAGGATACGGACTTTGGCTGGAGAATGCAGCAGTTAGGTGCAGTGCCTTATGCAAGGGATGTTGATGTATTTCATCCAGCTCAATTACGTTCAAAAGAGCGGGAGTCAGCGGTAATCCGAGCTCGTTTCTTCCAGAAGGATGTTCTGCTTTACCGCAAACACCCGGATAAGTACTATGAGCTTTTTTTACAAGAGAGACATTACGCTATTACTTCAGGCTTTAAAGAAAATCTGCTGCTAGGTTTTGATAGAGAAAATGAACCTGTGCCTCAGTGGATGGCAGCATTGTTGGATGCGTAATCATGTGTTTTGATCAAAATAGGAACTTTTCTGTGCAAAAGACCGCAGTAATTACAGGTATCACTGGCCAAGACGGCGCATATCTTGCTGAGCTTCTCCTTGAAAAAGGGTATGTGGTTTATGGAACCTATCGCCGTACCAGCTCAGTAAACTTCTGGCGCATAGAAGAACTGGGGATTGATAAGCACCCGAATCTGCATCTGGTTGAGTATGATCTGACAGATCTGTCTGCCAGCATCCGTTTGTTGCAGCAAACAGGGGCAACGGAGGTTTATAACCTGGCCGCACAGAGCTTTGTGGGGGTGTCTTTCGAACAGCCTATTACCACAGCGGAAATCACTGGTATTGGCCCGGTTAACCTGCTGGAAGCGATCCGCATTGTTAACACTAAAATCCGTTTCTATCAGGCATCAACCTCTGAAATGTTCGGTTTAGTACAGGCTGTTCCACAGAAGGAAGATACGCCATTCTACCCGCGTAGCCCCTATGGCGTTGCCAAGCTGTATGCCCACTGGATGACCATCAACTATCGTGAAAGTTACGGTATTTTTGCGTCAAGCGGCATTCTGTTTAACCATGAGTCGCCGCTGCGTGGCCGTGAGTTTGTTACCCGTAAAATTACTGACTCCGTTGCCAAAATCAAACTGGGCAAACTGGACGTGCTGGAGCTGGGTAACATGGATGCCAAACGCGACTGGGGCTTTGCCAAAGAATATGTCGAAGGCATGTGGCGTATGCTGCAGGCTGAGCAGCCGGATACCTTCGTACTGGCAACCAACCGTACAGAAACCGTTCGTGACTTCGTTGCTATGGCATTCAAAGCTGCCGGTTATACCTTGCGCTTTGAAGGTAAAGATGAGCAAGAGGTAGGGATTGACGTTGCTAGCGGCAAAACGCTGGTTCGCGTTAACCCGAGATTCTTCCGTCCGGCAGAAGTAGAACTGTTGATCGGTAATCCAGCTCGCGCCAAGGAAATTTTGGGTTGGGAGCCGAAGACCACTCTGGAGCAGCTGTGCCAGATGATGGTGGAGCAGGATCTTGTACGTAATCAGAAAGGGTCTTCCTTCTGATGTTCGGCGCCGGCAAACGTGCCTTGGTTACAGGCATCAATGGGTTTACCGGCCGTTATGTGGCAGCGGAATTATCCGCTGCCGGATATCGGGTTTATGGGCTGGGTTCATTACCTTCGGCTCAGGCGGACTATTTTCAGGTAGACTTGCAAGACGAGGCGGCGTTAGCGGAAGCTATCGGCCAGGTTAAGCCAGATGTCGTTGTTCATCTTGCCGCCATTGCGTTTGTGGGCCATGGTGACGCGAATGCTTTCTATAGCGTAAACCTGCAGGGCACCCGGAACTTACTCCAGGCACTCTCCGACAGTGGGCATCCATTGGATGCCGTGTTAATTGCCAGCAGTGCCAATGTTTATGGTAACAGCACTGAGGGTAAACTCGGTGAAGAGACCCCTGCCAACCCAGCGAATGATTATGCGGTGAGTAAGCTGGCCATGGAGTTTATGGCCAGATTGTGGGTGGATAAACTGCCGATATTCATTACGCGGCCCTTTAATTATACCGGTGTTGGCCAGGCAGATAATTTCTTGTTGCCGAAAATCGTCAAACACTACAAGAGTAAGGCTGCCGTTATCGAGCTCGGTAATATCGACGTTTGGCGTGACTTTACCGATGTTCGCGCCTTGAGCAAGGCCTATGTGGCACTGTTACGGGTCAAGCCTATCGGCGAAACGATCAATGTCTGCTCTGGGCGAACTTATTCTTTACGTGATGCGGTTGATTTGTGTGAGAAAATCACATCGCACCACTTGGATATCCGCGTAAATCCGGCTTTCGTCCGTCCTAACGAAGTCAAGATATTGTGTGGCGATGCGACAAGACTGCGCAGTCTTGTCGGTGATTGGGATACTCCTCCGTTGGAGGAAACGTTGCGCTGGATGCTGGAAAACTGACGATGAAAGTCATATTTGGTACTGACCCGATTAAATATCCGTTAACTGGGATTGGCCGATATGCTTATGAGTTAGCTAACTGTTTAACTAAAAGCTCGGAGATATCCGAGCTTTTATTTCTTCAGGGGCGTAGGCTAAGTAAGCAAATACCGCAAGCCAGGGAAAGTAGTTCTTCAAGCCAGGGTTTGCGTCACATGGTGCAAAAAAGCAGAGTTGCTTCTGAGCTATACCGTTTGACGGCTCCCTGGTTAAAAACGTTAGCGTTAAAGAAACACCCAGATGCCATCTACCACGGCCCAAATTTCTATTTACCTCCCAAAGTTGGGCCTAGCGTAGCCACCTTTCACGATCTCTCAGTCTTTACATGGCCACAATGTCATCCTCAAGAGCGCGTCCGTTTTATGCAGAAAGAACTACTGCTGACGATGAAACGTGCCGATATCTTGATCACTGACTCAGATTTTACACGGCAAGAGGTGATGGATTATTTTAACTTGCCTGCTAATAAAGTATATGCGGCAAGGCTGGCTAGCAGTGGGGAATTTTACCCACGCGATCCCGAGTCTATTACTGCCGTAGTATCCCAGTATGGGCTGCAGGCAGGGCGATATTGTTTATTTACCGGGTCGATTGAGCCGCGCAAGAATATTGAAACCCTGCTGTCCGCCTACGAACGGTTGCCACTTAGCTTAAGAAAGGCTTATCCATTAGCTATCAGCGGCTTTAAAGGCTGGCGTAGTGAGGCTTTGCACGTGCGTTTTGAACAGGCTGAACGCGAAGGGTGGTTATGTTATCTGGGCTACACCAAGTCATCAGATTTACCTTACCTATTTGCTGGCGCCAGGAGTTTCCTATTCCCATCGTTATATGAAGGGTTTGGGTTGCCGGTGCTGGAGGCCATGGCATCAGGCGTGCCGGTGGTGTGTTCCAACAGTTCTTCGTTACCCGAGGTGGTTGGAGAGTGCGCGTTGACCTGCGCCGCTTTGGATGTCGAAACCTTGACGCAGTTAATTCATCAGAGCATTGAAGATGAGACTTGGCGTGAATCTGCCATCACTGGTGGTTTAAGTCGGGCAAAAACCTTCTCTTGGCAGCGTTGTGCCGCAGAGACTATTCACGCATATCAGCAGGTTTAATAGCTTTCATGTTAAAAGTTCTGCATTTTTATAAAACATATTATCCTGATTCTTTTGGCGGCATTGAACAGGTTATCTACCAGTTAAGCGAAGCTGGCATATGTCATGATATCGAATCGACAACGCTGTCGCTAAGCACGCGTGGTGATATTGATAATGAACGCGTCGGCTCGCACTCGGCCTATTACTCAGCAACCAATTTTGAAGTTGCCTCAACACCGTTTTCTATCAGTGCGATAAAAAAATTCAAACAGTTAGCTGAACAAGCAGACATTATCCATTACCACTTCCCATACCCATTCATGGATATGGTGCATTTTATCGCGGGTGTCAAAAAACCGACGATTGTGAGCTATCACTCGGATATAGTGAAGCAAAAATTGGCGTTAAAATTTTATACGCCGTTGATGAACAAATTTTTAGATTCGGTTGATTGTATTGTCGCGGCTTCGCCAAACTATGTGGAAACGAGCGTGACCTTGCAGAAATACCTGCCAAAAGTCAAAGTGATCCCTTATGGTTTGGATAAGCACTCTTATCCCATGGCGGATGAACGGCACCTCGACCACTGGCGACAAAAGGTGGGCGATCGCTTTTTCCTGTTTGTTGGCGCTTTCCGTTACTACAAGGGGCTCCATATTCTGCTTGATGCGGTAAAAGGCACCGACTTCCCGTTGGTGATCGTTGGAGCTGGTCCGATCGAGCAAGAGTTGAAACAGCAGGCCGCAGAATTAGGTTTAAACAATATTCACTTCCTTGGCGCGTTGCCGGATGAAGATAAAGCCGCCTTATTGCAACTGTGCTACAGCGTGGTTTTCCCGTCCCATTTGCGCTCGGAGGCGTTTGGTATCACTTTGCTTGAAGGGGCGATGTTTGGTAAGCCGCTCATCTCCAGTGAGATCGGCACAGGTACTACCTACATCAATCTGGATAAGGAAACCGGCATCGTCGTACCTCCGTCAGATGCTGATGCATTGCGCCAAGCGATGGTGCAACTGTGGAACGATCCGCAGTTGGCAGCCCGTTACGGAGAGAATGCTGCCAAACGTTTCCAAGACCTGTTCACGTCTGCACGTATGGCGGAAAGTTACATTGAGCTCTACCAGCAGTTGATCGAGAAGCGCCTGTAAAAACCGCATTGTCTATCCGTGATATGCAATTATGTGACCTATCGCACCAATCACTACCCAGCGAACACAATCCTGAGTTAACATGTTGGCCACATCAAAAACCTGTTGGCCAAGAGCCGTGATACAGGTGTCATCCTCAGACAGGAGTTCCTAATGTCCAAACAGCAAATCGGCGTTGTCGGCATGGCGGTGATGGGCCGCAATCTGGCTTTGAACATCGAAAGCCGTGGCTATACCGTTTCTATCTTTAACCGTTCAGGCGACAAGACTGACGAAGTTTTTGCAGAGAACCCAGGCAAAAACCTGGTGCCGCACTACACCGTCGAAGAGTTTGTTGCATCGCTGGAAACACCGCGCCGCATTTTGCTGATGGTAAAAGCGGGCGAAGCTACGGACAAGACCATTGCCTCGCTGACTCCGCACCTGGATAAAGGCGATATCCTGATCGACGGTGGTAACACCTACTATCAGGACACTATCCGTCGTAACCGCGAGCTGTCTGCTCAGGGCTTCAACTTTATTGGCACCGGCGTTTCCGGTGGCGAAGAAGGAGCGCTGAAAGGGCCTTCAATCATGCCTGGTGGCCAGAAAGAAGCTTACGAGCTGGTGGCACCCATCCTGAAGAAAATCGCCGCTGTGGCTGAAGGTGAGCCATGCGTGGCCTATATCGGTGCCGACGGTGCTGGCCACTACGTGAAGATGGTGCACAACGGTATCGAATATGGCGACATGCAGCTGATCGCAGAAGCCTACTCCTTGCTGAAGCAGGCGCTGAATCTGAACAACGAGCAGTTGGCTGAAACCTTCGCCGAGTGGAACAAGGGCGAGCTGAACAGCTACCTGATCGACATCACCAAAGACATCTTCACCAAGAAAGACGAAGAGGGTAAATACCTTGTTGATGTGATCCTCGATGAAGCGGCCAACAAAGGCACCGGCAAATGGACCAGCCAGAGCTCTCTGGATCTGGGTGAGCCACTGTCATTGATCACCGAGTCTGTGTTCGCACGTTACCTGTCTTCTCTGAAAGACCAGCGTGTAGCGGCTTCTAAAGTCCTGACCGGCCCGAAAGTTGCAGCCTTCAGCGGCGAGAAAGCCGAGTTTGTCGAGAAAGTTCGTCGCGCTCTGTACCTGGGTAAAATCGTTTCCTATGCACAGGGCTTCTCTCAGTTGAAAGCGGCTTCCAAGGAAAACAACTGGGATCTGAACTACGGCGAAATTGCCAAGATCTTCCGTGCCGGTTGCATCATCCGCGCTCAGTTCCTGCAGAAGATCACCGATGCCTACGCTGAGAATGCCGACATCGCCAACCTGCTGCTGGCACCTTACTTCAAGCAAATCGCCGATGAGTATCAGCAAGCGCTGCGTGATGTGGTTTCCTATGCAGTGCAGAACGGCATCCCAACGCCAACCTTCTCTGCGGCGATCGCATACTACGACAGCTACCGCTCTGCGGTGCTGCCTGCCAACCTGATCCAGGCGCAGCGTGACTACTTCGGTGCTCATACTTATAAGCGTACCGACAAAGAAGGCGTATTCCATACCGAATGGATGGAATAATCCCGCACGTTGAACGATAAAAAAAGCCGCCGAGGTTAATGCCCGGCGGCTTTTTTATTGCCTGTGACCCGTCCTGAATAGCGTTGACACGTTTTCGACTTAAATCTGGAGAACGTGATAATGGCCGAGTTTAAACGCACACAACGTGACTATCCTTTGTCTTTTAAAATTGCTGTTGTTGAGCAGGTTGAAAAAGGCGAAATGACCTACAAACAGGCTCAACTGCGCTATGGTATTCAGGGACGTTCGACCGTTCTGACCTGGTTGCGCAAGCATGGCCATCTTAACTGGGCTCCAGGTCTTCCCCATCTCTCCAGCCGGGAGTTGCCCATGAGCCAACCGCCTGCCCCTTTAACTCCTGAGCAAAGGATCAGGGAACTTGAAGAACAGCTTGAGCTGGTCACCCAGAAAGCGGAGTTCCTTGATGCTGTCGTTAACGTGCTGAAAAATGACTATGGGATCAGTGTCATAAAAAAGCGGCCAGGCAAGTCCTCACGCAAAAACAGACCCCAAAAATAACCATTACCCGGGCCTGCCAGTTCCTGGGACATAGCCGGCAGGCCTGGTATCAGCACAATACACGGCTTAGTAAGCAACGGGCTCGTGATGTCCGGATCATCGATTTTGTTAAAACGATAAGAGTACGTCAGGCGCGTATCGGGACCCGCAAGCTGCATTATCTGCTGAATAAACAATCAGATGATGGATTGCATGTCGGACGTGACCGGTTGTTCTCTCTGCTGAAGGAACGCCGGCTGCTGGTGCCAGTCAAACGGGCGTACCATAAAACAACGGACAGCCATCACCGTTTTCGGCGGCATCCCAATTTATTAAAAGCGGGGCCGGAACATGTGGTGGTAAGGCGACCAGAACAGGTATGGGGGGGTCTCTTATACACATCTGACGCTGCCGACGATGCCAACTGGGTGTAGATCTCGGGGGTGGCCGGGTCATTAGGAGGGGGGGGGGGGGGGGGGGGGGGGGGGGGGGGGGGGGGGGGGGGGGG
>NZ_JAELTL010000096.1:0-9623 GCF_016428815.1 Serratia sp. ASV30
ATTTAATGTAAAACATCAATAAAGTCGTCACTTCGAGATATCCATAAAAATCCAGTTCATTACCAAGAAATGAATGATAGTAAAGACGCTCGTTACTTTCTTTAATATATCGCATGTTGCCCTCAGTTAAAATAATGAAAACTTATCATGTTACTTATAAAAGTCAACATGTAAATTCCATCTCGTGAAACTTTATTTAAAATTAGATACAATTTTATACCCGCCATGCTCCAAGTTGCTTGGGTGTTGGCTGCGTTAGCTCGCACCAATCACATAGTGGACTATGATCTTGGCGACTCTCGACCATGCCGCCTTCAAGCCACTTGAATTATCTTGGGTATATTACAATAAGAAACTATATTGTGATGTTGTTAGTGCTTAACACAGCGCTCGCTCTTAATTTGATTGGGAATGTGATTTGGCGCGCATTATGCCATAACGCAACACAGAGATCGTGGGAAGTTTTGGTGAAGATTTGCTCGGCGCTCGGGGTGTGGAGATATTCGCCAGCTAAATATCCCCATCAGAACGAATTAACGGATAACCAAACCCGTCACTTTTTTAGCCCATTTCCTTGACCTGATCTTGCAACATCGCAATCAACGCCCGTGAAGCTGCACTGCGGTAACCCTCTTTGCGTTGCAACACCACGGCATGGCGTTCGGGCATGGGAACCGACAGCTTGATAGGCAGCAGCAGCGGATTACTCCGTGCAATGGCCTGCGGCAGAATGGTCGCGAGCTGGCCGTGGCGCACAATCTCGACAATGGCGCTAATCGCATTCGCCTCCATGGCAACCTGAGGATAAATCGCGTGCTGCTGGCAATATTCGTCCACGTAATGACGCGTGGCGAAATCACCGTTGAGTAGCACCAATGGCACCTGTTGCACCTCCGCTACGTTCAAGGCAGCGCGGTGCTTGGTAAGCTGATGCCCCTTCCCCACCATCAGTTGCAGCCGCTCCGTGAACAGCCTGGTCGCGGCTATATCCGCAGAGTGAACCGGCTCGAAGGCAATCCCGAGATCCAATTGGTCATCGCACAATAACGCCTCCATCTTATCCTGCGTCATCTCACGGATATTCAGCGTAATACCTGGGTAGCGCCGGAAAAAGCCGTCGACCAACGGGCCAATCAGGTAGGAGGTAAAGGTCGGCGTCATAGCCAAGCGCAGATTGCCGCGTTCCAACGTTGCGACATCCTGAATGGCCCGCTTGCCAGCATCCAGATCCTGTAACGCCAGACGGGCATAGCGCATCCACGCCTGCCCCGCATCGGTGAGTTGCACCCTACGCCCCGAACGATCGAACAACGCTACCTGTAACGTCTCTTCCAACTGTTTGATCTGCTGTGACAAGGTGGGCTGAGAAACATGCAGCACCTCTGCCGCCCGGGTGAAGTTCCCCTGCTCGGCCACCGCCAGAAAGTAACGTATGTGCCGCAGTAACATAACGCTTCAACTATTAGTTATTCCTATCGTGACGATTATAAATGAGTCTTGGAACCTATAGCTAGAAAAGTCCATTCTTGCCTCCATTGAAAGCAAGCCACACATTGATGGAGTCACCATGCAAGAGGTTATTGACGGTTTTCTGAAGTTCCAGCGCGAGGCATTTGTTGAGCGTACAGAGCTGTTCAAACGTCTGGCTACCAGCCAGAGCCCACGCACCCTATTTATCTCATGTTCCGACAGCCGATTGGTGCCGGAACTGATCACCCAACGCGAACCGGGCGACCTGTTCGTTATCCGCAACGCAGGCAATATCGTGCCTTCTTTCGGGCCTGAGCCTGGTGGTGTTTCAGCCTCGGTTGAATATGCCGTTGCCGCGCTAGGCGTAGAGGATATTGTGATTTGCGGCCACTCCGATTGCGGCGCCATGACCGCCATTGCCACCTGCAAATGCCTGGATCACATGCCAACCGTAGCCAACTGGCTGCGCTATGCCGATGCGGCCAAGGCGGTCAATCAGGCCAATGAGCACGCCAGCGAGCACGATCGCATTAACTCGATGGTGCGTGAAAACGTCATTGCCCAACTGACCAACCTGAAAACTCACCCTTCGGTCGCGCTGGCGCTCGATCGAGGCAATCTGCGGCTGCATGGCTGGGTCTACGATATCGCTACCGGCTGTATTGACGCATTAGATGGCAATACCCGCCGTTTCGTACCGTTGGCGAGCAACCCGAGCGTCACCGCCAGCCCAGCCATGCAACGTTTCTAACCTATTAATCATCAAGAGGATTTCACATGACACAATCTCTACAAAACACTTGCGCACGCCAGAACCTGACCGACATCATCATGGATGCCAAAGTCCGCCAGGGCCTGACCTTTGAGGCGATTAACCAAGGCACCGGCTTGAGCCTGGCGTTCGTCACCGCCGCACTGCTTGGCCAACACCCGTTGCCGGAACAGGCCGCCCGCGTGGTTGCAGCAAAATTGGGTTTGGATGAAGATGCGGTGCGCCTGCTGCAAGCCATCCCGGTACGCGGCAGTATCCCCGGCGGTGTGCCGACCGACCCGACCATCTATCGTTTCTACGAGATGGTACAGATCTACGGCTCAACCCTGCGGGCACTGGTACATGAACAATTTGGTGACGGGGTGATCAGCGCGATCAACTTCAAGCTGGATATCAAAAAGGTCCAGGATCCCGATGGGGGTGAACGCGCGGTGATCACGCTGGATGGTAAGTACCTGCCAACCAAGCCATTTTAATCATTAAGTTATCAAATCATTAAGTTAATACAATCCAGCGCCGGAACCTCGGCGCTGGATCATTCAACCATGAAAATGGCGGCTATCCGCCGGAGCCTGCTCACGCGGTTCCAAGCCATAATCCCGCACCACCTCGGCCACCCGTAACCGGTAATATTCCAACACCTCATGCCTGCCACGCGCCTGGGCCTGACGGTGTTGCTCCAGGTTGCGCCACTGCTGTACCGCCGCCTCATCACGCCAGAACGACAGCGATAACAACTTGTCCGGCTCGCTCAGGCTCTGAAAACGTTCGATAGAGATAAAGCCGTCAATTTCTGCCAGCAACGGTTTCAGCTCCGCCGCCAACTCTAGATAGGTTTCCCGCTGCCCAGCGGCAGCCCGTAGTTCAAAAATCACCGCGATCATCATCGTTCTCCTCGGCAGTATAAAATTCAGGTACACGCGCATTTTGCGAAACACGCCAGCGAAACTGGCTTAACAGTTCGGGCTTAAGGTTGAGTTTGGATAAATGGCCGATCCCCACCAAGGCGATCAACCGTGCCCAACGTTCTCCAGGGCAACGATGAGCACCATGACCAAAGGCAAAACTCTCCTGCGGCGTTTTCAACTGCACCAATACGCTCTGCCCCACCGCCAGCGTTTGACCATCAAGCAACGTAGCCTGTCGCGCAAACCTGCGGGTAGTATGGATCGGTGGAGTTTGCTGCAACACCGCCTGGATCAACGCCTCTGCCGGTTGATGGCGCTGACTTGTCAGTAACAGCGTCTGGCCGATTAATCCGGCGGTCCCCTCACAGGCTTGGAACAGTAGCCCGATGGCATTGGCTATCGCCAGAGCACGATCGCCAATGTATTGGCACAATTGATAGAGCAGCGGCCCATCAGCCTGCTGCATACGAGTTTGCAATTTTCCGGCGGCAATGGCCCCCGCAGCCATCTGCTCTGCGCTACCGCCAGGAGCAATACAGCGCACAAAGTCCAACACCTCGTCCACCAAGGCAGATCGATCCTGATGGGCCACGCCCAATAAGTCTGCCAGCACGCAAATCGGCAAAGCGTAGTTAAACCGGGTGAGTTGCTCTGCCGTTGTCAAACCGGCCGCTAACCGTTGAGCCACGCAAACCGTAGTCTGGCGGATCTCATCGTCTGTGAACGCGGCCAGAGCCTCCTCGATCGCCCCCTTTAATTCACGCTGCCCGGCACCATCATTCATACGTACCAGAGAGGCGAAAATCGATTGAGCGGGCGTCCCAATTAAAGCTGCGGGTACCGGCTCATCCTTGGGGCGAACGCCGAGGTGAGGATGGGTTAAGGCTTCACGCACCGCTTGCCGCGATGCAACTGAAAAGGGGCAGGCCGTCATGGCAATTTCCTTCAGATGGTAATAGAGAGTAGCCATTGTCGGGTTAGACGAGCAGCAATACTTCGGTTATTCTCGAAGTATGAATGACAATACGCTTGAAGACCGCCTGGCCGCATTGACGGCCGCTATCGCCGATCGCACCCGAGCGCGCATGCTGTGCCTGCTGATGGATGGGCGCGCCTATACCGCAACGGAGCTGAGTGCGGCGGTGGACGTCGCGGCCTCCACCGCTAGCAGTCATCTGGCACGTTTGCAGGAACAGAATCTGATCGGCTGTGTCAAACAGGGCCGCAATCGCTTTTACCGTCTGGCGGGCAAACCGGTGGCCGACATGCTGGAAAGCCTGATGGCGTTGGCCGGTGTAGAACGCCCGACGGTCAAAAGTAGCACTCCGGCCTCATTACGTTATGCACGAACCTGCTATGACCACATGGCGGGTGAGATCGCGGTCCAATTACATCATCAGTTGCTGGCACGGGCCTGGCTAATCGGGGATAACGACTATCAGCTCAGTGAGGCTGGGCAGGCTGCCTTGACACAGTTGGGTATCGATTGCTCCCCAGCCCCGACCCGGCGGCGCTTTGCCTGCGATTGTCTGGACTGGAGCGAACGTAAGGCTCACCTCGGTGGCGCACTGGGCGCTGCCATATTGGCCGCATTTGAAAAGCGCGGATGGGTTCAGCGCCAGCTAGACAGCCGTGAGCTGCAACTGACCGCCGCCGGTAGAAAAGCGCTGAGCGCACATTTTGGCCTGGCGCTTTAAATGCCTGACGCGCTAGCTTAGCTGCCATACTCAATGGGTTTACCTGTTGACGATCCCGTCATATCCGAGGAGTTATCATGTCCGATATTAACCAATTCCCGATCGCCAAACGTTGGCCCGCCAAGCATCCAGAACGGTTACAACTCTACTCGCTACCGACCCCTAATGGAGTGAAAGTCTCCATCATGCTCGAAGAGATCGGCCTACCTTATGAGGCACACCTGATCGATATCGGCAAAAATGAAACCTGGACACCGGAGTTCCTGTCGCTCAACCCTAACGGTAAAATCCCGGCGATCCTCGATCCTGCCGGCCCAGACGGCAAACCGTTAGCGTTGTTCGAGTCCGGGGCAATCCTGCTATATCTGGCAGAGAAATGCGGTCAGTTGTTACCCAAGGATCCCGCCCAGCGTTATGAAACCATCCAGTGGGTGTTTTTCCAGATGGCGTCCGTTGGGCCAATGTTCGGTCAGCTAGGCTTCTTCCACAAATTCGCCGGGCGTGAATATGAAGACAAACGGCCATTTGAACGCTACCAGAAGGAGTCCAAACGGCTGCTGGGTGTGCTGGAAGAACGGCTGCAAGGGCGTGATTGGATCATGGGTTCGGAATACACCATTGCCGATATCTCCCTGCTCGGCTGGGTACGCAACCTGATCGGTTTTTATGAAGCGCGCGACGTGGTGGAGTTCGACAACTTCCCCCTTGTTGGCCAATGGCTGGAACGCGGATTGGCAAGGCCAGCCGTACAGCGCGGCATCAATATTCCTGCCCGCCAAGCCTGATAACCCATTGGGATAGCCAGGAAAGGCTATCCCTTCTCACTCGTCTTTCGTCATAAAAATGTCACTTTCCTGCTCTACTCTCCCGTGTAACAAAATAATGCCAACCGTATTTTTGTATTACGACAAGGAGCCCTACCCATGCAGCAGTCCGTTTCCCTGATCGCCAGCGCCGTATTATCCGCTCTGTTATGCTCCACCGCCCTGGCTGACAACAATCAGCTCAACAACCGCGCGGCTCGTGGCGATATTACCGAACCCGGCGGTGCACGCCGATTGGCAAGCGATCAAACCGCCGCCCTGCAAGCTTCGCTGTCGAATAAAACCGCCAAAAACGTGATCCTGCTGATCGGCGACGGCATGGGCGATTCGGAAATCACCGGTGCACGCAACTATGCCGAAGGCGCAGGCGGTTATTTCAAGGGGATCGATGCCCTGCCGCTGACCGGCCAATACACCCACTACTCGCTGGATAAGAAAAGCCATAAACCGGACTATGTCACCGACTCTGCCGCCTCGGCCACCGCCTGGGCTACTGGCGTCAAGACCTACAACGGCGCGTTAGGCGTGGATGTGAATGGCAAAGATCAGCCGACGATTTTGGAACTGGCCAAGGCCGCAGGTAAAGCCACCGGCAACGTCTCCACGGCGGAACTGCAAGATGCCACACCGGCGGCACTGGTTTCGCACGTAACCTCGCGCAAGTGCTACGGCCCAGAGGAGACCAGTGAGCAATGTGCCAGCAACGCGCTGGAAAACGGCGGGCACGGATCAATCACCGAGCAGTTGATTAAAACCCGTGCCGACGTCACGCTAGGCGGTGGGGCAAAATCCTTCGCTCAGTTGGCGAAAAGCGGTGAATGGCAGGGGAAAACGCTGAAAGCCCAGGCCGCCGCGTTAGGCTACCAATGGGTGGAGGATGCCGAAGGTCTGAACGCGATTAACCTCGCCAATCAGCAAAAGCCGCTGTTAGGCCTGTTTGCACCAGGCAATATGCCAGTACGTTGGAAGGGGCCAAAAGCGTCCTACCACGGTAATCTCGATCAGCCTGCGGTGACCTGTGAGAATAACCCAGAGCGCGGCACCAATGTGCCAACGCTGGCGGCGATGACCGAGAAAGCCATCGAGCTGCTGAAGAACAATCCGAACGGTTTCTTCCTGCAGGTGGAAGGGGCGTCCATCGACAAACAGGATCATGATGCCAACCCATGCGGCCAGTTTGGCGAAACGGTCGATCTGGATGAGGCAGTACAAAAAGCGTTGGAGTTCGCCCGCGCCGATGGTAATACCCTGGTGATCGTCACCGCCGACCACGCTCATTCCAGCCAGATTATTGCCGCCAAGGCCAAGGCACCGGGGCTGACCCAATCATTAACCACCAAAGACGGCGCGGTGATGACCATCAGCTATGGCAACTCGGAAGAAGGCTCTCAGGGCCATACCGGCACTCAGTTGCGCGTTGCCGCTTATGGCCCGCATGCCGCCAATATTGTGGGGCTGACCGATCAGACCGACCTGTTCTTCACCATGCGCGACGCCATGAACATCAAGTGATCCAGAGGGGCATGTTCCCCTCACCCTAACCCTCTCCCAAAAGGAGAGGGGACCGATCGAGTTCGCTGATTTTTCTGCGTAATATATCAACCATCTATCTTTCTCATCACGTTCCGGAACAGCACGGCCTCATCAGAGACGCAGGGCAACTCCCTCTCCCAAAAGGAGAGGGGACTGATCGAGTTCACTGATTTTTCTGCGTAATACTTCATCCATCTTCTTTCTCATCACGTTCCGGAACAGCACGGCCTCATCAGAGACGCAGAGCAACTCTCTCTCCCAAAAAGTAGGGAGGACCGATCGAGTTCGCTGATTTTTCTACGTAATACATCACCCATCTATCTTTCTCATCACGTTCTCGAGCAGCGCAGCCTCATCAGAGACGCAGGGGGGCTCTCTCACCCTATGGGTTGAGGAGCAGCTAAACCCCTACCCCTGGCGGAGCATTTTTCGCCACGTCAATTATCCAAGTTTACCCTTGCGTAACCGCCCATGCGCGCCTATTATCAAAGAATAAACTTGGATTATTAAGTCCCATTTGACTGTGACCCGAATGTCGTCGCTGCAGGAGAATTAAACCAATGGATCGCGCCAATATCATTCATGACTTGCTGAACTGGATCGAAAACCACCTGGATCAACCGCTGCTGTTGGATAACGTGGCGGCAAAATCTGGCTACTCCAAATGGCATCTACAACGTATGTTCCGCAGTACCACTGGCCATGCGCTCGGTAGCTATATCCGCGAGCGCCGTTTGTCCAAGGCCGCACAGGCACTACGCGCTACCCCTCGCCCAATACTGGATATCGCCCTGCAGTTCCATTTTGATTCCCAGCCTTCATTTTCCCGGGCCTTTAAAAAGCAGTTCGGTGAAACGCCAGCGGTCTATCGCCGCACGCCGCAGCAAGATGAAGTGGCCCTCTCCTCAGAGCACAACTATCGGCACAGCACACCGAGCCTGCATTCACTGTACAAGCGCCAATGCGTAGACGAAGGCTGCACCAACTGGGTCGGCCAGCGTTAAAAGCAAAAAGGCCAACGGGTGTATAAACCCATTGGCCTTTTCAGCTCCCGCTAAACGGGCGCAGCAGCACCTCACCCCATTGAACTGAGTGATGTCTTATCAGTTATATTCGAGGGTAAAGGTGGCAATCGATTTGATGGTACCGCCCTTCATTTTCGCTGCAGTCTGGTAGTAACGCGCCTTGAGCGGCAAAGTGATGGTATTGGTCTGGTTGGCAATAGTATGCCCGGCATACACCGCCGTGCCGCTAGTGATTGGCGTTGAGTTATTGCCGGTCAGCAGTTGGACTCCAACGCCGCTGGCGGCATTGCTATCCTGTACAGGCTGGAGTACGCCCGGTGCATTCGAGGTATCGCGGGTATAGTCAAAACGTACGTTCACCAGCCCCTCCCCTGTACCACCAGGTAACAGCTCCGTCCCCGAACCACCGACGCAGTTGATATTAATCGAAAAGTCCTGCTCTGCGGCGGTACTGCCCACGCCTTTAAACGCCGCAGTCGCCACCGTACTCAGGTTGATCACCTTGTTTTTCGAACCGGCGTCCACCGAACAGGACGAGGTGACAATGGTGATACTGTTCGCCAATACGTGGGAGATCAGGATCGGTCTTGAAGGGCCCGTCCCATCCGCATAGTAAGAAGAATACTGCCCGGGGGCTAACGAGCCGGTACCGGTATTCTGGGCAATCTTGATCACCTCAACCACAAAATACCCCTCAGCCAGATACACCGCGCCGTTACGGTAGATCTCATGCGGGTAATAGGCTCCTTCCTGTGTGCCTATCTGGCGATAAAGCCGCAACCCCACCCCCGGCACGTTGGTGGTCCAGATTTTGTCGCTGATGGAGCTCGGGCCGCCTTGTAAAATGCGACCGTACAACGTGCTATTACCGCTGCAAGAAATATTGTTATCCCGGCTGATATCGAACTTGCCGGTGGCCAGGATATCGCCCACCTTGGTATCCGGCGTAATCAATACCCTGCCGACGTTCATAATGATGTCCTGCGGCCTGGTCGTATTAACTCGACATTGAGCATATGCCTGTTGCCCGGCCAACATCAGTAACAAAAACAGCATGGCTGATTTAGGGCGCTGGCGCATGGCGGTGAATTTATGGATAACGTTGATCATTTGCAGCTCGCCTCGATAATTTCGTAATCAGTGCTGTTTTGTGTTTTGGCCTGGTAGTTCACGGCACACTGTTGTGTCGGCTGAGTACCCCATTTCACCAACAGCAGTCCTGTCTCTTATACACATCTCCGAGCCCACGAGACAGGAGGTATCATCGCGTATGCCGTCTTCTGCGTGAAAAAGGGGGGGGGGGGGGGGGGGGGGGGGGGGGGGGGGGGGGGGGGGGGGGGGGGGGGGGGGGGGGGGGGGGGGGGGGGGGGGGGGGGGGGGGGGGGGGGGGGGGG
>NZ_JAELTL010000097.1:0-9400 GCF_016428815.1 Serratia sp. ASV30
CCATGGATGTCTAGCTTTAAAACATTCAAACATGCTAAGTTAAAACAAACATTAATCTTACTTACTGTATCTAACTCACTTCCTTCTTCCCCTACTATGACTCTCAAAATATCCTCAATAATAGGAATAAGTGAAGAAATGGCAGCTATCTTCATTCCGCTATAGAAAGCCAGTATTGACTCTTTAATAATTGGCAGGTGTTTTCCTATTGCAGTTGATTTAGAAAGAATCTGTATCGTTACAGGTATTATAATTGATAAGGGGTAGAGGCTGCCAAGTTCAGTTTCAAAACGTTCTTGAGCTGAGGCGGTGTCAATCGAAGAAAAATTCTTTGGAGTCACGCCACATCTCATTATTGAATCACCTAGTGCACCATTGGTTATATATGGAGGCAAAAACCAATCTATATGTTTTAAATATCTTTCATAATTTAACAATGGAGTGATGTTTCTTTGGAATAATGGCACGTCGACAGCTCTTATTCGAGGATATATGGCACTGCCTACATCTGTTTTAATTAAAATTCCGCCAGAATGAACATTGTAACCAAAGCTAATTTCTTTTATTTCAAGAATTGTTAAGTGTTTCGCGGTGGCAATACTTTTCACTTCATCAATAGTTATGAATGATTGTTTGTGCTGGCTGCATATTTGATACCAAATACCTTTAATACGGCCATCAATAGATGCGTCATCAAGTAACATTTTATACCTCAATAAAAATGGGGGGATAATCAAGAGGATTCAACTTTACGGCGTCTTCTAAATGGTCAGGGGCAAAGTGTGCATATCGCATCGTCATTTTGATATCAGTGTGGCCGAGCACGCGTTGCAATACCAAAATATTACCGCCATTCATCATAAAGTGACTGGCGAAGGTATGGCGCAAAACATGGGTAAGTTGTCCCGCAGGTAATTCAATATCTGTTCTTTCCAAAGCAGAGCGAAATGCGCCATAGCAATCAGCAAAGAGCCGACCTTTTTTATCTTCAGGTAGAGAATCATATAACTCTTTACTAATAGGTACGGTTCTGTTTTTCCTACCTTTTGTATTTGTATAGGTGATTTTGTACTTAGCAAGTTGGCTTTTTCTAAGCCCCTCAGCCTCAGACCATCGAGCACCAGTAGCGAGGCATATTCTCACAACGTTTTCTAAATCTGGGTGGTCATGGCGTTTACACTCTGCAAGCAGCATCCCGATCTGGTCTCGAGTGAGCCAAGCCATTTCCATTTCTTCCGTGCGGAAAGGGCGCATATTTTTCAACGGGTTTTCGCCCTTCCATTCCCCGAGGCGATTTAGTTCATTGAACACCGCTCGAAGGTAGGCCAACTCAAGATTAAGTGTGCGCGGAGAAACTACTTTCACACGATTTGAACGTGCATACTCACCTTTAAGCCTTTTTTCCCTGTATCGGGAGAACATCTGTGCATCGAAATCTCTTGCAAGCGGTTCACCCATGCAGTCGAAAGCGTGGTGCATTGCTAATTGACGTTTGAGGCCATCTTTCAGGGTGATGCCGTGGGCACTATACCAAGCGTCAACCAACTCTTTAAGCGTGCGTCTGTCTTCTTTTTCTTCCTGCCACGGGTTTTGAACCGTGTATTGTTCGAAGGCTAGAGCTTCACCTTTGGTAGCGAATTTTTTTCTGATGCGTTTACCTTTCGCACCGTTCGGGTATAGCTCGCAAATCCATCCGCCAGCCGGATTTTTACGGACGGTCATCAGTTTATCTCGCTGTATATTCCTATCACACGACCCAGCGTTTTTATCTCATCAATTCCACATTCGAAAGGTACTTTGCCGCCAGCAACATGTAACTTTTTGCCGGGTAAGACAGTTAATTCACGAATGCT
This sequence comes from Serratia sp. ASV30, assembly GCF_016428815.1. Lineage (NCBI taxonomy): Bacteria > Pseudomonadati > Pseudomonadota > Gammaproteobacteria > Enterobacterales > Yersiniaceae > Serratia > Serratia sp. ASV30. Next base: position 1,854 of record NZ_JAELTL010000097.1, read on the forward strand.
TTTAGCTCCTTCAATATCTACAAGCCATACGCCATCGGAAAGTGACGAGCCGGGCTCCACAATGTGCATTGCGTTATCAGAACGAACACACAGAGGATTGCTTAGGTCACGACTAAAGAATGAACGAGAAATTCTCAAAGCGGCACCCTCGATCAACTTACCTTCACTTAAAGTGAATAATTTAACCGCTGTATCCTCAGCAACAGGAGAAGGTGAGTTTTTACCTGACGCTAGTTTTTCTCCCTTTCCTGTAAGTAACCACTCAACACTAGCACCTGTCTCAAGAGAGCAATGGACGATGAAATCATAAGAGATACTCCCCCTGGTATAGCGATTTTGTAGGGAACTGGCAGCAATATTGAAATGACGGGCAAGCTGGATTTTTTGGGCGTATCCATAGACATCACAAATTCTGTCTAAGACATGTTCGTTACTGATTTCTGAATCCATTTGCATAAAATTCGTATCCACGCATTGACTGTTGCGGCTTTTGCGCATTATTATGCGGCTAAACCTAAATTGATTAATGGCACATGTTGGCAAACTGATGACTATTAATCGCAAGTATTGGCAAATAGGGAATGATGCAACATGGCTTCTGAGATCGCAATCTTCAAAGTACCTGCACCGATCGTAACTACTGAACAGTTTGCAGAGTTAGAGGGTGTCTCTCTCCGCACTGTTTATCGTTGGACAACTGGAGACAACCCGCAGTTACCCATAGAACCCCGCACCATCCGTAAAGGCTGCACAAAAGCAGGTGGCCCGATTCGCATCTATTACGCCCGCTGGAAAGAAGATCAGTTGCGTAAAGCATTGGGGCATTCACGTTTTAAACTCGTTATTGGCTACTGATTCACTATATGTGAATTTTGAGGATGAAGCATGTTTGATTACGCTGTCTCTAAACATCCGCACTTCGAAGAAGCCTGTCGCCAGTTCCCAGCGCGCCATAACGTAACGCAGTTAGCGCAACAGGTTGGTATGAATGCACAAACGCTGCGCAACAAGTTGAGCCCAGGACAACCGCATCAACTCACTTGCGCTGAGTTGCTGGCGATCACCGATGCTACAGAAGACTCCAGCCTGCTTGATGCCATGCTGGCACAGATTAACTGTATGCCTTCAGTGCCAGTCAATGAGGCTAGTGCTGGCAACATCCCAGCCTATGCCCTTCATGCCACTGCCGCGATGGGCTCTATCGCTGCCGCTGCGGTACAAGGCGACCATAAAACGCCTGTCCGCAAGTCTGCTTTGCTGGAAAGCGTCAACACCGCGATCCGCCATTTGTCACTGATCGGTCTGACCGTTCAAAACCGCATCCAATCAACCCCAGCACTAGCCTCTACCGTTGATGTGATTAGTGGCCTGGGTGCCGTTGCCGGTTTAAGTTGAGGTTATAGCTATGCCTATCTCGATTGCTCCATTGCTAAAACGCCAAAGCCCATCACGCCATTTTGAGCATGGTTTCATTGAATTGCCGGGCGGTAAATGCTGGCGGCCATGTCACGATCAGTCTGCGTTACTGCGCGGTCTATCCACTTCTAAACCTGCGCCACTGCTGCGCCGTTTGTTCTGCCGTTAATTGGGGTTGATATGTTACTGGCAACAGACACACAAAAAGCTATCGGCATTAAGCGCATTTCCCAGATTAAGCGGGAACTGTTTGCCTACAGGAAAAACGTGGCACAAGAGGCTTTTGATAAATCGCCACCGCATATCCGCAAGACAATCTGCTTCCATGCCGAGCTGAAAGCCCGCCATGTACTCATGACGTTTGCCGAAATGAGCTACACCGAGCGCCAGAAAATCATCTGGGCGCTGAATGACCTGATTGATTTATCAAAAACCTTACCGCGTTTCATCAGTGATGATGATTGCGAATTAAACAGTAATTAACCCCCCTGGCGACATTCTGGCGTAAACCCGCCGGGCATCGCTTTGCTTGAATTAAGGAATTAACCCAATGAATACACAAATTATCGGTATTGATAAAGGCAATGAGTCGGATCACGACAGGGTGATCGTGCTGCTCAATACCGCTCGCCTTGATGAACGTAAAAATCAGGCGGAAGTGGCCGCCGCTCGCCTGATTCGTCTGGCGTCGCATATTGCACAAAACGGCTTGAACGCTATCGAGGCCGTGGAGTTACTGCGCCAAGAGGCTGAAGCCATCGAACACAAAGCGCAGGAGCTGCACTGATGGCTGACCTCATGGATATCGCACAAGAGCGTCAAGCGCTGATCCTGGATGCACAGATCGCCAATGCCCGTAAGTCCTCGGTTATGCCTTCGGCTTTTAAATGTGAAGACTGCGATGCACCGATCCCCGAAGCCCGCCGCATTGCCCTGTTGGGCGTAGAAACCTGCGTAGCCTGTCAGCACCTACGTGAAGCCAAGCGCCGCCATTATGCGGTGCAGGCATGACGGGCTTCATCATCGTTTTCAGCCTGCTGCTGTTTGCAGTGGGCTTTTTTTGGGCCGCTGATTTAAGTGATGCGGAATACGCTCGCAGACCTGAAGTGCAACCTTATGACTGAAGGCAATCCGTGGGCTTATTCCTGGAACCTACCGCGCCCGGCGATTGCCGGGCCAGTAAGACCGCTTACCCGTGAGGAACATGCTCAGGGGCAAGCTGTTTTGCGCAATATCCATTCCCTGCCGCAATTTCTCAGTGCGGGCTTTTTGTCTCGCCATGACTACCTGCTGAAAAGCAAAGGGCTGCACGATGCCAACAAGTGGCTGGTGCTGCAATTTGATCGCCGTATCTGGCCCCGCATCCAAACCGTTAACGATAAAAATGCGATGGATCTCCATGCATCACCCTGTTTTATGTCGGAACTGGATAACTACGCCAGCTTGCCGGGGATGGATGATAAGGCGTTGAAGCGTTTTGCTGACCGGATCGCCGGGCAGTTGATGCAGAACTATGAGCGTTATTGCGAAGCGTTTCTGGCTGAGAACGGCGGTGATAATACAGGTTTGTTAGATGATGATATCCAGGCAACGTTTTATTCTCAGGTTGCGGGGATGGCCCGTGCTTTCAATGTTACCCCAATGCATTGGCGTAAATACCGTAAAGGCAAGCTTGATACTCAGTCAGCAGTTGCCAGTTTGTCACGGTTGGTGAATGCCGAGTGGTGGGAACGCCAACTGAAAGCCCAGCGTACTCGCTGGCGTGAAGCCTTGCTGATTGCGGTGGGTAATGTGAACCGGGGAGTTTCTGCCTATGCCAGTAAGCAGGCGATCCGCGAAGTGAAAGCCCGCCGCCAGTCCAATCTGGATTACCTGAACAGCCGGGAGCTGGAGAACGTCGACACCGGCGAACGTATCAACCTTATCGACAAGGTGATGGCGAGTATCTCCAACCCGGAGATCCGTCGGATGGAGTTAATGGCGATGATCGCCGGTGTCGAGAAAGCCGCTGCCGAGTACGGGCATAAAGGCTTGTTTATCACCATCACCACGCCGTCCAAATACCATCCGACGCGCACCCTCGGCAAAACCAATCCCAAGGTGCAGTTTAACCACAATTGGGATGCAGAAGCCTACACACCCAAAGACGGCCAGCGTTACCTGGTCAAGCTGTGGAGTAAGATCCGTACCGCGTTTAAAGATAATGATCTGCAGGTTTATGGCGTGCGAGTCGTTGAGCCCCATCACGATGCAACCCCGCACTGGCACATGATGCTGTTCACCACCAAAGAACAGCGCCAACGGGTGATCGATATCATGCGCCGTTATGCCATGGACGAAGATGGCGACGAACGCGGCGCAGCGAAGAATCGTTTTGATTGCAAGCACCTCAATAAGGGCGGCGCGGCGGGCTATATTGCGAAGTACATCGCAAAAAATATCGATGGCTATGCCCTGGACGGTGAGCGCGATCATGAAACCGGTGAGCTGCTGACCGAGACCGCCGCCGCCGTTACCGCCTGGGCGTCAACCTGGCGTATTCCTCAATTTCACTCCATCGGTCTACCTTCCATGGGTGCTTACCGCGAATGCCGCCGCATCCGTTCTATCAACCTGGCAGATGACTTTGACGCTAGCGTTGAGGCCGTCCGCGCTGCTGCGGATGCCGGAGATTTTGCCGCCTACATCCTGGCGCAGGGCGGGGCCAATGTTCCCCGTAAGGAACAGACCGTGCGTGTTGCTCGCCGCATTGCTGATGAACTCAACGCCTACGATGAAGAAGTGCAGAAGGTGATCGGCATTTTCGCCCCGCACCTGGGGATCTCACGCATTCATGAGACCCGCAACACCCAATGGCGCATCGTCGCCAAGGTTGTTGACCTTGAGGGCTTGACCTTAAAAAGCGCCTCTGGCGCGCCTCGGAGTCCTGTCAATAACTGTGGGTTGGTCGGCAGCAATGCGGTGACAGATCAGCAGGATAAGGAGCCGGTGGAGGCCGTGGCAGTGCTGGAACACCCACCAGAAACCCCAATTGACTGGAATGATACGACCGTTACACGGTCTGTTATGGCGCGAATTAGAGCCAATGCACCACAGGTAAACAGAGCGCAGCACAGCAACAACGCGTATCAAGGGCGAACGGTAGCCCCATCGGCCCGATTAACCCCTGATGAGCGTGCTCGCATCCCTCGGATTAACTCAGAATTGATACAGAAGGGTATCCAGGCTGAACGTTGGGAACTGGAAGTGCTAGCGCGTGGTACTAAAGTCAAATTTGGTGATATATCAATGCAGTATGAGCCGGTTAAGGATTGGGCAAGCTTCGAATAATCAGTTGCGCAATGAGAATCAATAGTTAATACTGTATATGCATACAGTTAATTGTAAGCATCGGAGGAAAGTAGGGTGCATTTACCAGCAGTGGAAGACGTGGTCATTTTGGAACGTATTGAGCTCATCGCCCGCCTTGGGGTTTGTTATGAGAGCCAGGCAAGAGATAAAGAGATAGCACTGATATGGATTTCAGAATTGGCGGGTGAGATGAAAAGCAGCATCAGCCCGGAAAAAGCGGCAGTGATCAAGCAGCTCGCGACAGTTTAGTAATCCATAGCAGGTAGCAGCATGAAAAGAGAGATGAACCTGGCTTCGGCACTGCATGAAGCGCTGAAATTTACCGACAAAGGTCGCCGGATTAAAACGGTGGATTTCATCCATGTGGCCGCACAGCTCGGTATCCATATGACACCGGCAGAGGCGAACTACTACATTTTGCACTGGTCTGGGCACCGCTTCAGGGTGATTGAGGAGGGGCGCTATCAGCATAATGTATATTTGATGGCTTGCTGATTTTATAGTCATTTTCGAGATAAACATATTTGTTAGCCCGATATTGGCCTACTGTTGCCTATATCGGGTTCTGTAGCATTAATCAAGTGTGATGGAGGATACACTTTAGTCAAAAAATAATGTTAAAATTCAGTTTTTATTGCGTCCCAATGTGGATTTTTACATACTGTAATAAAAAGTATGGCAGAGGGATATATGCGGTTATTAAAGAATGTTTTCGATAACTATGATGAAATGCGTAGGGAGCAAAAGGGAAAGACTTCCAAGGCGGTTGGAACTCCGTATCCGAGCATTAAATCAATTATGCTGGAAATTCCAAACCTTATTAGATGGAAACTAAAAACATTAAATAGAGATCACGATTTTAAAGTGGTTGGTTCTATTGGTCAAGGTGCTGTTTCTGAAATTCCCTGGGTGTGTATATTTAATAGAAGGATCACCGAGTCAGCTCAGAAAGGTTACTATATAGTTTTACTGTTCTCATCAGATATGAAATCGTGTGTTTTATCATTAAATCAGTCTGTTACAGAGTATAAGGAAAAATACCCATCTAAAGTTGCTATGTTACGCATGAGACACACCGCGGATCTAGCTAAAAATTTTATTAATATTAGCTCCCCTGCATTTAAAGGGGCAATATCTCTAAAAGCAAATAAGCATTTGGGTATTGGTTATGAGACAGGCGCCATAGCTAGTTTTCACTATGATGAATTTAACTTACCTAGCGAAGCTACTTTCCTGAGTGATTTTGAATCACTTTTGAATGCTTATGACGATTTGTTCATGGTCTGCGGAGATGCATTAAGTGCATTGAATTCAATAACAGAAGAACAGTATCAGCAGTATAGTTTAGAACTTGCTGAAAAAGGGAGTAAAACAGGTAGGACGGTTACTCTCTCTGATAGTGGTGGGGTACCTATACCGCCAAAGCGAAAAATAAGTGGCCGTTATACATATGCCCGAGACGAGCGATTTGCAGCTGAAGCTATTCGTAAAGCTGAATTCAAATGTGAGTACGATCACAATCATAAAACTTTTAAATCCTATGTAAACGATAGTGATTATGTCGAGGCTCATCATCTCATACCTATTAGTAACCAAGAGAAATTTAATTTTTCAATAGATATCACGGAAAACATTGTCTCGCTTTGTCCGACATGCCATAGGCAACTTCATCATGGAGTCCCTATTGATAAGCATCCTTTGCTGCAAAAGCTATTTCTGGAGCGAGAAAATGCTCTGAAATCAAGAGAGATCGTTGTCAGTATTGAAGAGTTATTTGGATTTTATCGCAAAGAGGATAGTTTACTAGACTGATGCATGCATTGAGTGCATGAATTTGCACGATGATCCGGTGTGATTTTTACCCCCGCAGCACCAGTCTTGACGCGGATCGCGCCGGATCATGCAACTGCATGAAAAGCGGTGTATGAAGCGGGCAGGCGAGGCGGGGATAGCATTGCGCGCATCTGGTTTTATTTAATAAAAAAATCAATTATTCTAATTTTTTCGTATATAGTATGTTTCCACGGATTGATATTAAAAAAGGTATTCAAATATGCTTGAGAAAATTACTTTTATGTCTGGAACCACACCCTCACAGCCTCCTTTAGATATACAATTATCTCCTATAACGGTCTTCGTTGGACCAAATAATAGTGGTAAGTCAATAGCACTAATTGAGATTGAAAATTGGTTAAAAGAAAGAGATCCAAAATCCGGATATGTAATTAAAAATATCACTTACGAACAAAATGCGTTTGAAAACATTGAAAGTGAACTGAATGAATTAAAGGCTGCCCCCATAAAAAATGAAACAATATATAGCGACCACATAGTAATTAGTAAAATCGTTCCGCAAAATAGTGCTGCATCAAGACTTCAACTTTCACTCCCTAATATTTTAAATGAAGCTAGTAATCCCAATAAATTACCTCGTCATTATCTATGTCAGTACACTGCCATTCACACATTAAAGTTAGACGGAAAAAACAGATTACAACTTATCGAAGATCAAAATGCAGTGGATCTTCAGAGAGAACCATCGAATACATTTTCTTTTTTATTTAAAAACAATGTTATTCGACAGGAGCTAAGCAGAATAGTAAACCTGTCTCTTATACACATCTCCGAGCCCACGAGACAGGAGGTATCATCGCGTATGCCGTCTTCTGCTTGGAAAGGGGGGGGGGGGGGGGGGGGGGGGGGGGGGGGGGGGGGGGGGGGGGGGGGGGGGGGGGGGGGGGGGGGGGGGGGGGGGGGGGGGGGGGGGGGGGGGGGGGGGG